>NC_009515.1:335000-515000 GCF_000016525.1 Methanobrevibacter smithii ATCC 35061 | reverse complement strand
ATGATTCATTCACTAAACTAAAAGATATAGATAATAAAGCATATCTGTTGGAAAGGATAGGTGCAGGTGAAATAGTTAATGGTGTTTTTCATTTAAACATTGCTGGAGCATTATTCTTCGCCGAGGATGTCAACAAATTTTTATCTCATGAAATCAAGATGGTGAGATTTAAAGGAATCACTAAATTCGATGCAATTGATCGGTTAAATTTTAAAGGTTCGCTTCTAATGGGAATCAAAGAATTTGAAAGATTTTTTAAAAAAAATACAAATTCTGGATTTATCATTGATGGAATGAATCGTATTAATATTGACGAATATCCAATAAAAGCAATTCGTGAAGGTTTCATCAATGCCCTTGCACACAGAAACTATGAAAGGTCATCAAGTTTTATAGAATTCTACATATTCGATGACCGCATTGAAATAATAAATCCCGGAAAGTTAAAATATCCATTAACTATTGAAGACATAAAAAATGATGAAGGAATTGGTCATAGAAATGAGAGAATATGTGACATATTATATAAGACTAATTATATGGAACATATTGGTAGAGGAATTTCTCAAATGATTGGTGAGATGAAGAAATCTGGTTTGGAAGAACCAGAATTTAGTGAAGGAAATGATTCATTTAAAGTAATGTTTAAAGGAAATGGTGGAAAGATATCTCATTATGAAAATAATGAAAATGTTATTAATTTAAAAGATTTGGGATTAAATCAACGTCAAATTGTTATCTTAACTGAAATTATAAACAATAATGTTTCCATGACATATGATGATCATATTAAGATGTTCAATACATCAAAACCAACTGCTGAGAGAGATTTTAGAAAATTGGCTAAACTCAATCTGGTTAAAAAGAGTATAGTGAATAGGAAAGTTCAATTCTCATCACCAGATTATTAAAATATGATGGACTTCATCAATTTTTGATGGACTTTTTGATGGACTTTTTGATCAAAGAATCAATTAATTATTTACTATAGTTTTTACAATCATTCTCATTTAATAGATTGTATTTTTAATATAATTGGTAGTTAACTGACTTTGATGGACTTTATTCATCCAATGTAAGTTTTCTACAAATCTTTATTGTGTTATTGTTAAAAGAGATTATTGTATCTAAACAAAATATTATTTTTTTAAAACATGAATTTCTTGAAAAGTCAACTCCATCACATCATCAAATTTTTGAACTAAAACATGTGTAGCATCATCATATTCCACAATATTATACTTATTGCCTGAAAGATTAATGTAAATTCTTAATTCAGATTGATCCACTTTGTAAGACTTTGATAAAATATACTTTGCATGAGGTTTATATGTGTAATTAGTATAATATTCACTTAATTGGTTTGTTTTATAGCAAAAATCTTTAAATTCAAGATATTCATACTTATTTTCTTTCCATGATTCTAACATTAATTCTTTTTTATTTTTTTCATTCAAATCAAGGAAATAATTTATTTTTTTATCAAAATCAATATTTGAAGTAGTTTTTAAATAATCTACTGGTTTTAAAATAACATAAAAGCTATATTTCAAACCTAAATAATCATAACATTCTCTTAATTTGGAAACTATTAATTCTTTTAAACTGTACAGATTATTTTCATAAGTTGAATCATATTCAAATATGAATTCTATGTCTTTCCACAATTCTTCTGGAAAATTTTTTATATGATAATCAAGTAATGGAGCAATTTTGATAATAATTTCAGATATGATGTAATCTTTGATAAAATTATTATTTGCAACATCAACAAAGTCATTTTTATTTTTTAAAGTGACATCAGATATTCTTTTATGTTTGTCGATTTCAATATAGTCAAAAATTTCGATTTCAGTGAATCCCATGTTTTTAAGGAGTTCATAATTTAATCTGACATCTGCATATGTGTTTAATTTAGGGATTTTGGGTACCCTTACTCTAATTTTATCTGCTCCAACAGTTTCAAGCAAATATTTTAAATTAGATAAAAATAAATCATAACTCCCTTTAGTGTATAATTCATACCTTGTTTTATCCATATCCTTTGTATCCACTATAAAATAATCAATACAATGAATTATATTTTCTATAGATTCTTTTTTAACATTGAGTGATGTTTCAAGTGTGAATTTCCAACCAGTTTTCGTATATTTTAATAAACTCCTTGATAAAAGTAGAATATAACAATGGTTCACCACCACCGAAAACTAAGTCCCCTTCAGTTGCAAGAAAATAAAGATTATCAAGTTTTACTTCTTCATATAATTCATCAATAGAATATTTTTTAGGTTCAACTGAACCATCCCATGTGAATGGATTAAAACAATAAGCGCATCTTAAAGGGCATCCCATACAACCAATTAACGTTGAAACTCCATCACATTCAGAGTTTATTCTTAATCTTGAGATTTTTGAAATATTAACATTATGCATAATTATCATTTTCTTTTAATGTGAAGATATTTTTAATATTAATTTTTTCACCAGATTCGTGTTTTTTAATTAGTTCATTTTCAAGATACTCTAGTTCTGCTTCACATTTAGGACAAGTTCCTAAGCATTCTCCTTCAAAAGTCTATTTTTCAATATGAAAATCAATATTATTCTCATCTGCGATTTTTTGTCTGAGTCCATTTAATAAATCGCATTTTTCTTTTTCTTTCATTTTAATCACAAAGTTTTATCTGCAACTATATATGGTAATTGTTATTAATTTGTTATTATAAATATTTTATTAAAGGTGATTCAAATGGAATTTTTAGATGAAATAATAGATTTATTAAATTCGGGTGAATTTCAAAAAATAATAGATAGTATTGGTGATTTTTTAGATGAAAATCCAGCATATAAAACTATAGATTATCATCATTTTGCAAATCCTCTTGAAGAAATGTTATTTGATAATTATCTTGGAAATTTTGAATCAATTAAAACACTGGACTTAGATAAACCATTAGAAGATATTTATACTATATATTCAATAGCATATATGAATTTGGGACAAATAAATGAAGCAGAAAAGTATTTAAAAATAGCTAATCAAATTAATCCAGTATCTGCCCCAATATTAATTAGACTATGTGAATTCTATCAATCCAAACATGAAGAATAAAAGTTAAAAGATTTATGCTGTGATATTTTCAAATATACTTATGATGTTGACATATTAACTTCAAGTTATTTCAAGCTTGCAGATTATTTATATCACACAAATCAGAATATGGAATTATATAATCATCTGTTTAATTTCTTCGTATTCTTAAAATCTGGTGAAGAACAAAAACCCGTTAAAGAGGATATTATATACTTTAGACAAAATAATATTCAAGTTGGTGTTAATCCTAAAATAATTCAACTATTAATGTATTTAATAGCACTTTACAGCCAAAATAATATGTTAAGCAGTTCAGGATACTTTAAAAATATTTTAGATGAAGTTTCTAAATTTAATAATTATTTAAATCATCTTGTTGATGATGAAATAGATGAACAAAATGTGGTTGAATTAAAAAATGAAATGGGGGTTGATAATTCACGATTAGAGGAATTAACAAAAGAAGAAATAACTCCAATAATGCAAATTGAATTTTTAAACATGTTAAAAGAGTCCAGATTATATATGCCGGTTAGTTATAGTAAAAATATGTTTGAGGGTATTGAAAGTGCAAAAGTAGGTGATGTGATTGGACCTACTGTCCAAATTGTGTTTAATATTGAATTTTTAACTGATGATAAAGGAAATAAAGCAGTTCCTTTATTTACTAGTGATGAAATGATGGAAGCTGCAGATTTTAGAAGTTCAACATATGTATTATATATGGGTGATTTGGCAGATATGTTAAAACAAACTGATAGATATTCTTTAATTGCAATTAATCCATTTACAGATTATAATATTAATGTGCCTATGGAAACTTTTTTAAGTTTATTTAATGACGAAAATGAAGTTATTGATATAAGAAATGATGAAATAAGAGAATTGTTACGTCAAGATTCTTTATCAGAAGACAAATTAAATGAATTTGGTGAAAAATTATTAACTTCAATAATGATTACTGGTTGTGTTGATGCTGATGGTACAAATTTTGTTTTAATATGGGATGACGATAATAAATCGCATTTGCCTTTATTCACAGACATTGATGAGTTTAAAAAGATTTTTAATAATTATGAAAGAGATATTTATCCCCAAGCATATCAATTTAAAGACCTGGTAAATGTTGCAAATGAAAATATTGTAATAAATCCCGCATCCGAATCAATAATATTGAATCCAGAAATGTTTAAAAGCTAATATGGATATTTCAAGAAATATTCCACATATAAAAAAAATATCTGGAGGGAATATATGAATGATAAATACATGGGGAAAAGAAGAAATTACAAAGTTAAATTATGAATTTAGACAAGATGGAATATATGATAAAAAAACTTCAAAAAAGTTAAAATTAAAATTTCTTGAATATAATCAGGGACTATCAATGAATTTTGGTTTTTCAAGACATAATATTAACATTGATTTTGAAAAAAAGATAATGGAAGGCTGTATAAATAAAAATATGACGAATAAAGATATTGAAATAGTATTTGAATTACTTGAAAAATATCATATTTATCAATTAAATAGTGGAAAATATTGGAAAAAATTAACTTATCATTCGTCATCGTATTTTGATGGATATGAATGGAGTCTTTATCTAGTCTTTGAAAGAGATAAATATTTGCGGATTTTTAATGGTAATGATTATCCAGATATTTTCACGCATTTAGCTCAGGAGATCATTGATTTAACAGGAAAAGATATTTTAAATGTAAATTCTATCGATGAAAAAGATTTTAAATTATATAAAAAATATGGGGATGAAATATTAAATGAATAAATGGATGATGCCATAAATAATAAAATTTTAGTATGGATTATAACTTGAGATTAATAAAAAATTAAGATAAAACTTTGAAAATGTGATTTCAATGGAAAGAATTGAAGATTCTTTAACAATATGTAAATTATTATTTAAATCAAGAAAATATGTGGAATTGATTAAATATTGTGATGAATTATTGGAAAAATACTCTGAAAATGGAGTCTGTAAAATTTTATAGGCTTATTTGATTTTTATGTGTTTTTTCTGTCCAATTTTCCATTTGGTAGTCTAAAAATGTCAGGATTCCGTTTTTAGTTTTGTATAATTTTTTTATTTTTTCTGGGTTGGTTTGTCTGTAGTAATTTTCGACTTTGTTCAATGTTTTTTTCAATATTTTCATCATCTAAGTGTTGTATGTGTCTGTGGAAGTGATTAATGATGTGTTTTCTTATGGAATCTTTTAATACTTCTGGTATGGCCATGTAATTTTGTAAGTATTGTTTAAATTGTCCTATTGCTTCTTTTGTTGAGTTTTGTCTGAAACAGTTTTTTAATTCTTACGTATTTTCATAGATATGTTCTCTTTGTTTTGTGTTAATCTTGTTTCTTCTGCAGTAGACTTTTAATTTGTGATTTATTGTTTAAAATAAATGTAATGTGCATAATTGATGATTTACTCCTATTTCATCGGCTAAATTGCTATACATTGGAAATAAATCTGTTGTTAAGCAAATAAATGGTTTATTTTTCGTTGAATCTAAGATAAATTTTTTAGTATTTTTTAGTATTCTGCGACATACTATTCGTTCTAAGATTGGAACATTAAGTATAGTATCAAATAATGTTAATCTGTAATGTCTGACTCCATTAAGTCTTAAAAATTGCTCATCATATACATAATAGCCAGAATATTCAAATTCTTCGTTGTTGATTGTTTCCTTGTGATTTTTATTGGACCAATTCTTGATTGTTTGATGAGATACACGGATTCCAAGGAATATTTCAAAGTATTTACTTATTTTACGAAGTGATTGATATCTAATTTTCATTATTTCAGGTATTTTATCCATTATTTCTTGTAAAAATTGTTTATTTTTTCCAATTAATGGATTATTGTATATTCCGAATTTTTTTCCACATTTTTTGCATTAATATTGCTGTTCTTTGAATTCTGTAGTTTTTCCATTGATATTTTGTTTGTTTTTTGTTATTGTGCCTTTTTTGATAATTTTATGAGCTCCACAAACTGGACAAATTGGATTAACATGTGAAAATATATTATTTTCGTCTAAAAATAGTTTTTGATTAGTATTTTCAATATTTGGGCTTTTGTTAAGCCTTTCTGAAATGATTTTTTCATGATCAATTTTTTCTTCAGAAAAATCAAAAAGTTTAAGTTGTATGAAGGTTAAATTACTATTGAGGACAAATTTGTTTTGTTTGGTCATAAAACATTATTTGTTCTCACTTATTTAAGTAATTTACTATTTTTAAATCAATATTTTTTAAATTAAAGCAAAATTAGAACGAATTTTCATCGAGGTGAAGTTTCAATTGTAAAAAAAATTAATTTGAAAAAAGCCTATAAAATTTTACAGACTCATGAAAATCAAATAATAAATTTCAAGGATTATGGAGCGAACAGCAGTCGTACCCGTTCAGTTACAATTGGTGTTAGAAGAGATTTAATTGATAAAGTACATCCTTTAGATTTATTTCCAGATAAAGAAGAACCCAAAACTCTTATTGAAGTCATTGGTAATTTATCTAGTCTGAATGAAATGGGAGAAATTGATCCTTCTGACATATATCATCATTTTAAGCCCTATAGAGAAGATATGAGAGCATGGATTCATGATATTTCCGAAGGTGAATCTGCATTTGATAATGAAGACATTAATAAAAGACCCCATAAAATTGTTGATGGAGAAATTGTTGTTCATAATAACAAACATGGTGATAAATATACAAGACAATGTTGGGATAAAGTTGGTCCTTGTGTGCATACTTATATGGCTAATCTAGCGAGTCAAAATACAGTCCATCCAGTTGATGATAGAGCATTTTCAATACATGAATTATTATTATTAATGAATATTCCTAATAATTTTAAATGGTCTGAAATAAGTGAAGAAGAATTAAATAATTTACCATTAGAAGAAAAACAACAATTTTTAAAGGAAAATGAAGCAAATATAAGAGAATGTATTGGGGAAGCTGTTCCAACTATAATAATGCAAAAAATTGCAAAGAATATTAAAAAAGTATTGATAACTGGAAAAAAATCTCAAAAAAAAGGACAAACACGTTTAATCTAATGGACTAAATTTTCATTCAAAATATTAATTTTATTTCCAGTTCATTTAATTATTCTTCCAATAGGAAACTGTATTTTCACATATCTTTCTAAATAAAATAAATAGCTTCCTTTAGCAGTATCTGGAATTTTATTCTGCAGTTCTGATGCAGATGAAGTTAATTTATATTTAGTATAATCACTGTTTGCAACATACCCTATTTTTTTATCTTCAACATATACTGCAATTGCATCCTTATCAAATTCATTATCAGGTTCCTTGACAAGTTTCAAAGGTAAACCTGGATTAAATTGCACATCATTTTTATAATAGTTTATTCCAGTTATTGTAAATAGTTCTGATTTATCATATTTTTTTAATGTTTCAATGTTTCTTTTGAATTTTCTTTCATAGCCAATATAGAAATTTATTGAGTCCCATAATCGTAGATATTGATTAATATCTTCTTCACTATTTTCTCCGGGAAGTGCTTTCATTGCTTTAATGCATTTTTGTTTTGCTTCTTCAAGTTTATTGGATCCGTCGGGAATATCTTTTGACTCTTCAAGTAATTTATGTGCCCATCTAAATAACATTCTTGCCTTGTTGTCATAAACCATATTTCTTTTGGATAATTCCAGTGATTTATTGTAGCAATTTTCTGATGTTGCATACATTTTCAAGCCTTCAAGAATAATAGCTTTCTTATTCCAGTTTTCAGCATGTCTATCATCAAAATCTAATGCCTGATTGATTTTGTAAATTGCATCATCATAGTTTTCATCAAGATATAAATCCCATGCTTGTTTACCTAATCTGTCTGCCCTGCTTTCAACAGGAGGATTATATGTTTCATCTTCATCTTCTGAAGTAATGTAACTACCACTGGCACCACAGCCATGACATATGTCTCCTTCATCAACCCAACTTCCACAATTCGGACAAATCCCCATATTTAATCACATCCATAGATATTTCATCAAACTTTGGTTATCCCAAACAGTTTATAATATATTCATCATCATAATTATACATTGTTATTAAATAGGTTATATACACAAAATATAAAATACCTATAAGAAACTTTAATAAGGGAATAAATAAGATAGTGAGTATGGTGATAAAATATGGATTTTCCTGCCGTGGATGAAAACTGGTACTGTGAAGACTGTGATTTAAATTTTGAATATTGTGATAAACCTGATTTTCTTTTCTGTCCGAACTGTGGCAAAGTTTTAAAAAATGATATGTATCAATATAATTTAGATGGACTTATAGATTCTTTAAATAATCTGGGTAAAAGCATATGTGAAAATTGTGGTGAAGAATTTGACAAAGAATATAATTTCTGCCCATTATGTTCGGAAAAATTAAAAAAAGAAACCATACCATTTGATATTGAAAAAGACAACTCCGTTACTGTTGACTGGAATGGTGAAAAGGCATTGGTATATGACAAATGTGTTTATTTATCAAATCCTCATTTTGCAGTAGGCCGTATTATTAAATGCATATCATCTAAAAATTACACTGATGAGAAACTGGAATGTGACTTTAAAAGAATTGATGAAACTCTTCCCGAGAAACTTACTTATGATGAAGCATATTCCATATATGAATTAAATGGTTGGGGAAACCTTGTTCATATAGAAGAGTTCATATCCAAACTTAGTCAAGACATTTTAGAAAGTGACCAGTTTAAACCAAACGAAAAGATAAATTATATTGAAAATGAAAGATTCAATAGGATTTTAAAACTCCGAGAAGACCTGTATGTTAAATTAATGATTATAGAAAGTGGAATTAATTATTAATCTAAATTTTTAAATAATTCATTTCCTTTTTCAGTTAATCTGTATAATCTTCTTTTTTTGAGTCTGTAAAATTTTATAGGCTTTTTTCAAATTAATTTTTTTTTACAGTTGAAACTTCACCTTGATGAAAAATTCGTTCTAATTTTGCTTTAATTTAGAAAATATTGATTTAAAAATAGTAAATTACTTAAATAAGTGAGGACAAATAATGTTTTATGACCAAACAAAACAAATTTGCCCCCAATGGTAATTTAAACTTCATACAACTTAAACTTTTTGATTTTTCTGAAGAAAAAAATTGATTATGAAAAAATCATTTCAGAAAGGCTTAATAAAAGCCCAAATATTGAAAATACTAATCAAAAACTATTTTTAGACGAAAATAATATATTTTCATATGTTAATCCAATTTGTCAAGTTTGTGGAGCTCATAAAATTATCAAAAAAGGCACAATAACAAAAAACAAACAAAATATCAATGGAAAAACTACAGAATTCAAAGAACAGCAATATCAATGCAAAAAATGTGGAAAAAAAAATTCGGAATATACAATAATCCATTAATTGGAAAAAATAAACAATTTTTACAAGAAATAATGGATAAAATACCTGGAATAATAAAAATTGGATATCAATCACTTCGTAAAATAAGTAAATACTTTGAAATATTCCTTGGAATCCGTGTATCTCATCAAACAATCAAGAATTGGTCCAATAAAAATCACAAGGAAACAATCAACAACGAAGAATTTGAATATTCTGGCTATTATGTATATGATGAGCAATTTTTAAGACTTAATGGAGTCAAACATTACAGATTAACATTATTTGATGCTATACTTAATGTTCCAGTCTCAGAACGAATAGTACGTCGCAGAATACTAAAAAATACTAAAAAATTTATCTTAGATTCAACGAAAAATAAACCATTTATTTGCTTAACAACAGATTTATTTCCAATTTATCGCAATGTAGTCGATGAAATGGGTGTAAATCATCAATTATGCATATTTCATTTATTTCAAACAATAAATTACAAATTAAAAGGCTACTGCAGAAGAAACAAGATTAACAAAAAACAAAGAGAACATATCTATGAAAATGCGCAAGAATTAAAAAACTGTTTCAGACAAAATTCAACAAAAGAAGCAATAGGGCAATTCAAACAATATTTACAAAATTACATGGCCATACCAGTAGTATTAAAAGATTTTATAAGAAAACATATCATTAATCACTTTTACAGATACGTACAACACTTAGATGATGAAAATATTGAAAAAACATCGAACAAAATCGAAAATTACTACAGACAAACCAACCCAGAAAAAATAAAGAAAATATACAAAACTAAAAACGGAATTCTAACATTTTTAGACTACCAAATGGAAAATTGGACAGAAAAACACATAAAAATCAAATACACCTATAAAATTTTACAGACTCCATTTAATTATAACAATATTTTGAGAAATAGATATAGAAAAATAAATAAAAATTTAATAATATTATTTACAAAATACTTTTAATTAAACATATCTAATTTGAATTTTCAATCAAGGATAGTTATTATTTGTTTTAGAATAGGAGTTAAGGTGGAAAAATGAAATATTTGTCAAAAATAGAATGGGAATTCCTTCAAGAAGAAAAAGAAATCAGTTTTATTGAAGAAACAAATTTGGATTTGTTTGAAGTCACCAAAATCTATTTAAAAAGAAACGAAAAATATGAAATCTTATTGGGTATCATAGGTAAAGTAAACCAACATGACTCTGAAGAAATAAAAAAGCTTAATCAACCAGTAGATATACATATTAAAACAAAATTTCATACATATAATCTTTTTTCATGCCATATAATTAAAGATACTATGACTTATCCTCAAAATGAATATAATGTTGTTTTTAAAGTTCAAAATGTTGAAAGAAACATTAATAAATATTCTGATAATGAAGAATATTTTATTAAAGAATGGTATCTTAATAGCACACAGGATAGTCTTATTTTTAAAAGAGGCACTAGTTTCAATATAAAAAAAGAGTTTATTAAAACAAGAGATATTTCTAAAAATTCTGAATTAAATATTTTAGAGGAATCAATGCCAGATTCTATTTTAGATTCCTTATTTTTAGAATTGAATGACTATTCTATTTTATTACAGGAAGTTCCTCAAAAGTTTGGTCCGGATTGGTCTAAAAATTTAGGAATTGAATATCAAAAAGAGTTAAACATTCCCCCGCAAGATATTAGGAAAAAAATTGTTGAAATAATCTCATTTTTATTGGGAAGGTTTTTAATTAAAATAGGTGAAACACATTATGACAAAGATTGGAATATAATTAATGATTCATGTCAATCCCCACTGATTCCTATTCAAATTGATTTAAAACAAATTTGTAAAAAAAGTGATCGGAGTTGTATTGATTTTTATGAGGGTTTTCCATTACCTATAGTGGAGAAGAGAATTTGTTATATTATTAACAATTATTTAAATGAAGATAAAATAGATTTATCATATGTGATTCATCAATTATTATTATCAATGATTGTGCCTGTTGAAGCAGAAATTGTCATGATTGGAGCTTGTTTAGATAAATTATCTGAAATTTGGTTTAAATCATCAAAATCAAAGAGTAATGGTGAATTAATAGAAAAGAAAAAATTTGATGAATTAATCGAAGAATATGTTGATAATCTTAAAAATTCATTTAAAGATTATCCCAAAGTTTTTATAAAAATTGAAAATGCATTTCAAGCAAGTGGTAAACAAAAAGTTGATTTTTTCCTAGAAGAATTAGAATTGGAAACTGGGGATGTTGAAAAAGATGCAAGATTCTATAGAAATAAACCTGCACATGGCCATTTATTAGATGATGAAGGTTTATTTAAGTTAATGTATTTAACTGATGCATATAGAACATTATTGAATAGAATAATTCTTAAAATATTGAATTATGAAGTGTATATAGATTTAACTTCTGGAAATATACTATCAATTGATGAAAAATTATCTGAAGAAAATTATGAAAATTATGTAAAAATGGTTAAAGAACATTTGAATAATGATTCCACTTAAATTTTATTCATTGAATTAAAGTAAAAACAGTTGAAGAAGTACAGTAAGTAATTATATTGGGTATAATGCCATTGATATTCTCTGTAATTCAAAATATTCAAATTATTAATTAAATTTTTTTAAGACTTTTTAACTTTTTTTACTATCCTTTTTTTTCACACAGTCACAGTTTCAAAGGTTTTAGTTTTGATAAAATCATTTTTAGTTTATGTATTTCTTTATTGGTTACGAGTTAATTAACAAATATTTTTTTAATTTCAGTTATTTCTCTTTTAACATAAATTGAATTACTAAATAGATTCCTAAAGCTGCACTGAATACAAATCCTATCAGTCCCAATATTGAAACATCAAATAGTTTAGGTCCCTTATCTGAAATGATGGCCAGTGATGACCCGATAATTAGTGCAGATAAAATAAGTGAAATTGACAGCTGGTTCATGATTTCACTGATTGATTCGTGCTTAAGTTTCACGCTTAAATTACCTTCTTCAAGTTTTGAAAGCATATTGTTAAGTGTTGTTGGCAAATCTTTAGCTAAGTGTTCTATTTGCAGCATGTAATTGGAGCTTACTTTTGCTAATCTGTTAGGGCTGTATTTTTGAAACATTATTTTTCTGGATAATTTTTTCAGTTCAGTCATGGCATTAAATTCAGGGTCCAATTTCATTCCTGTATCTTCAATTAAAGCCATTCCACGCCCAATCATTACAAATTCTCTTGGTAATTGGATGTTATGTTTAATCATTACCTTTAGAAGTTGCTGTACTCCTCCGTGCATGTCTTTCAGGTCTGCACCGTAATATTTGTTCATTATGTCATTTACATCGGCTTTTAATTCAGGAGTGTTTTGTGCAGGTGTTAATATGTCCATGTAAATTAGCTGGTTGATAATATTGTCTACATTTCTGCTTAATAGCAATAATATTAACTCTGCAAGTTCTTCTCTGAAATCATCATCTAAAATACCCATCATTCCTTCATCAATGTAACATAAGACATTGTTTTCCATTATCATCATATTTCCAGGATGGGGGTCGGCATGGAAAAATCCGTCAATCATTATTTGTTTAAAATAAGATTTCACTCCTCTTTTAGCAATTAATTTTTTATTATATTCCGGATAATCGTGAACCATTACTTCAGAAACTTCTTTTCCTTTTATTAATTCCATTGTAATGATTTTTTCACTGCAGTACTCCGAATAAGCAGCAGGTATATGGATGTAGTGCACGGCTCTGAAATTATGCGCCAAATTTTTCATATTGATTAGTTCTTCATGGTAATCAATTTCTTTGAATATTGAGCGTTCAAATTCTGTTAAAATAGATGGAATATTATAAACTTTAGTCTGGTTTATGTATTTTCCGATTTTATCAGATAAAAATTTCATAATCTTTAAATCTGATTCAATAGTTTCACGAACATGAGGTTTTTGAACTTTAATGGCTACTTCTTTGTTGTTTTCAAGAAGTATTCCTTTATGGACCTGCCCGATTGAAGCTGAACCTAAAGGCTTTTCGTCAATTTCTTTGTAGATTTCATTTATTGGCTTTCCAAGTTCTTTTTCAATAACTTCTTTTATTTCATTAAATGGTGTGGTGGGAGTGTTGTCTCTTAAGGATTCCAGTTCCTTTGCTATTTCCACTCCAATTAAATCAGGTCTGGTACTTAACATCTGACCTAATTTAATATATGTTGGTCCTAATTCTTCCAGCACATCTTTTATTCTTTTTGGAATAGATTCATCAGGTAATTCTTTATATTTGCCTCTTTTAGTATCTTTTAAAAAAGGAAAATTCTTAAAGAAGGTATTTTCTTCGATAAGGTAACCGAAATCATTTTTTTTAAGAACTTTATATATTTCTTCTACCCTTTTTATAGAATCATTTTTTGTGTTGGAAATTATTTTCATATTTTTGTAATTAGTTAAAACTTCTATATATTAATATCTTAAAATTTCTCCAGGATTCTTGCATATACCTGTTTTAGATTATCGTCTGATTTTTCATAAATCCTTTTTAAGATAAGTTCAGGAGTACTTTTTGCAAGGAAATTCATTTTCGGAGTTCTGTCCACTATCAGATTATAATTTTCATCTAATCCTTTTGCTTCAATACCGTCTACACGAATATCTGTGTAATTCATCAGTTCCCTGGCCATATGTGTTACAATTATTCCGTAGGAATTGGATTCTTTAATCATATCTATAAATGTTGAAATAATTTTAACTGCAGCTTCCAGTTCTGTTATTCCTTCAAGTTCGTCAAGCAATACTAATTTTTCGCTGTCTGTTGTTACAATTGGAATAAATACATTTAAAAAAGATTCAAAAGCTCCGGCATCCAGTGATCTTTTCTTTGAAAAATGATATATTTCATCAAACAATTTGATTTTGGCTTCACCGGCACTTACAGGAAGCCCCATTTGCGCCATTATGGAAATTTGGGTTAGTGTTTCAAGAAGGGTTGTTTTACCTCCGCTGTTTGCCCCGGTAAGCAGGGCTATGTTTTCGTCATTTGTAAGTTTGTAATCAATTGTCTGTGTGTTTTTATCATCTTTTCTAAGGGCCAGTTCCAGATGCAGTGCCTCTTTTAAATTTATTTCATCGCCAAATTCAGGTGCATTTAAATCATATTCATATGCAAAGCTGCCTAAGCTAAATTCATAGTCAAATTTAATTACTTCTTCAACTTCTTTGATTGCCTGTTCTTTTATGGAGTTCAATTCAATGGCAGCACTTTTTTTAACATCAAAAATATCATTTTCTTTTTTGGATGACTGTTCCAGTTGGATTCTTTGGATTTCGCTGTCGTCAATTTCAATAGGATATTTTCTGAGATACGGATCAAAATCAAATCCTGTTTTTTCTCTGATGATTTTCTTCCTTTCATTTATAATTTCATCAAATATTTTATTAATCTTTGGAGGGAGATTCTTGTTTAATAGGTTGAGAATTTCATCTCCTTCAAGATCAACATTTTGTATGGCATTTTCTAGTTCTTCATCCATATCCTTTTTTAAAGAATTGACTAATTCTTCAATGTCTACTTCTCTTTTATCAATAACATTAAGTTCATCAATAATTGGGATAATTTCTCCCAAAATTGTTTCCCGGCCTCTGATTTTTTGTATTTCATAAACTCTGTTAAAAAGATCCTGGTTATGTGTAAAGAAGTTTATTATTTTTTCAGGAACTATTTCATAATCATTTTCTTCAATATTAATCATTACAAGGTTTGGCATTCCTTCAAAATCAAGTATTCCCTGTGAATATACATAAAAGATAAGGTCATAATTCATTAATTCCTCCTGCAGTAACGGGGAATCAGTGGCTGTAATTATTGGATAATACTGATTCAGACCTAAATCAGTAAGATATGAATTATCTTCTTCTGTTTCCACTAAAATAACTTTACTTGCATCATATTCGGCTTTCGGATTTTCAACTTCCTTTAAGTTTTTCATCAATCCTCTTAACTTGATTATTGGAAGCTGTGAAACCTGTTTTTTTGCATCCATCACAAAACTGATTTGTTTTTCTATTTTTTCAATATCTTTTGAAGGGGAAAGCAGCAAAATCCTATTTTTTGAATATGAAGTGTTTGAATATGCTAATATTTTGTTTATGATGTCTTCATAAATCTCCATTGCCCTGTCGCTTTTAATAAACTCATATGTAGGATTATTTAATAGCTGGTTCATTATTTCAATAGCTTTCCTTTGGCTGATTCCATCAATATTTGCTATTTTTTCAACATCCACATTTTCAACTATTTTTTGAAGATTTTCTTCTCCTCCAACACTATTTAATATTTTTTCAGAGATTTTATCTCCAATACCTTTTATGTTTTGCAATGTTACTTTCTCTCCTTGCATTTTAACCAAACCCTTTTTTCTATACATTTTTATTTAAATATATATCCAAAATTCCCTAGAGCATTTGGGAAGTATTATTTTTTATTTGTCAATAGCTGTGTTATATTCCTGTATTTTATTTAAATAGTTTTCATCTCTCCATCGACCGTCAATAGCAAAATTAACAAGCCCTATTGATTTTAAGTAGGTAATGTCATTTAAAAGTGAAATATCTTCGCTATTTGAAATTATAATTTCTTCATTAGATAAGCTTTTATGAATAGGATATCTTTTGTTTTTCTTATCAATCAGGAAGATGTCGTCTGTGTTGTTCTTTAACTTTTTAGATTCTTTTTTGGTAAATAATCTGTTTCTGCTTTTCATTAGCTCAACAGATCCCTGAACAATAATTTCCAATTTGGAATTGTCACTACAATTGTCTAAAATATTTTTTAAATCTTCTTTTTTCAGTTCCGGTGACAATGTAATTATTTTGTAGTTTTCAAGACTCTTTATTGTTTGTGTATTTGTCACGTTCATGGAGTATGGTCCGTATTGGCCTGTAAAATCGGGAGACATTATTTCAATAGGGTAGTGCAGTTTGTTTAATATGCCTCTTACTTTTCCTAAAACTTTTATTAAATTGTCATGAGCAATGTCCGGCCATTTCCAGATTAATTCATAGTCTCTGTTTCTGGAAATGTCAATAGCCTTTTGCAGATAGCTGACCATATAATTTATATTGTATTCTTCCCTGCTTTGATTTATTACTGACGGGTCTTCAGGAGGTATCTCCAAATAAACCCTTTTTACATTATTTATTTTATCTAAATCAGTTAGGTTATTTGTATAATAGGATAAACTGTATTGGTCAGTTTTTAGGGCATTGCCTTCATTTTCAAGATTTATTTTTACCTTTTTATTGGAGTATAAGGAATACACTTCTTTTTCTAATTTTTTGAAAAGTTCCCTTCTGATTTTATTGATTTCACTTATTGGGATAAATAATGTTCCGTCATAGTTGATATTGACTCCAACAATGTCAAATGGGTATTTGTCAACTTTCAGTAACTGTTTTTTTATTGTTTTTGTATCTACACTTCTTTTAAGAGGCTTTTCAAAGGGAACTTCTCCTTTAACTTCACTTTCAATTTCTTTTTTATTTGCAAGAGTTAACCTGCCTTTCAAGTGAGGATATTTGTTTTTAATTGAAAATGTAAGTATTAATTTGGATTTGATAAAACTGCTGCCCTTATTTTCAATCTCTTTAACTTTTGAAGTTAATCTGTTTCTTTTTGTAAGATATGCTGTTGAATCGTTTAAATTGAAATGGTGTTTTTTATTCTGCTTTACTTTTTTAATGATTAAAACTCTGTCTTTTCTGTTAATGTCTTTAATTTCTTTATTTCTGCCTTTTTTATAATGGTTGAATGTTGTTAAAAGAGGGTTTTGTGAAATTTCAAATCCGTAGTCATCTTTTGCTTTTATTAATAATAATCCGTCACCTTTTTGGGGAATTGTTTTTAAACCGTCATCTAATTTAATGACTATTTGGCTGTTTTCACTATTGCAGACTTTACCTAATTTTAAACCGACATGTCCTGAACGGATACTTCTTGAAGATGCATAGTTAAATTGCCCTTCGCTAAATCCTCTATTAAATGCAAGGCTTATTTCTTCACTTTTGCTGATTTTATTGCTTTTCAATTTGTTTAAGGCTTTCCTATAATTGCTCACTGCAATAGCCAAATATTCCTTGCTTCTCATTCTCCCTTCTATTTTGATGCAGCTGATGTTTAGCTCTGCAATTTCTTTTAAATGATCGTATAATGACAAATCTTTAGGTGAGAGGTAATAATCTTCACTGTTCAAACAGGATAATCTGTATTTTTGGCGGCAGGGCTGTGCACAACTTCCTCTGTTTCCGCTTCGACCTCCTTTAAAACTGCTCATTAGACATTGTCCTGAATAGGAATAGCACAGAGCTCCATGAACAAATATCTCAAGTTCCATATTTGTTTTCAAATTTTTAATTTCATCTTTTCTCATTTCACGGGGAAGAACTATTCTTTTAATTCCTTTGCTTTCAAGATAATCTAATTTAAGTTGGTTTTCTGCAGTCATCTGTGTTGAACCGTGGACTTTTAGTTTTGGCAGGTGTTTGTTTATCAGCTCAACCAGACCTAAATCCTGAACTAAAACTGCATCTACACCTATTGAATATAGATGGGACAAATAATTCATTACATCTTGAAGTTCATCTTCTTTAATTAATGTGTTTACAGTTACATAAACCTTGACATTGTGCAGATGAGCAGTGTTAACTGCTTCGGCTATTTCATTTAAAGTAAAGTTTTCAGCAAACCTGCGGGCACCATATTCTTTTCCAGATAAATATATTGAACTGGCTCCTGCATTAATAGCTACTTTAAGGTGGTCCATGGAACCTACAGGTGCAAGTAATTCAGGAATTCTCATGTTTGTCCTCGTGTAATCTGCCTTCAATATAATTTCCCTTGTTGATATATGACTGTGAGAAATCCATTATCTGATATTTGTATTTGGAAAGCTCTTCATCATCTCTGTCTTTCAGGGAATCATTGTAAATGGATAATATGTTTGTTGTGTACTTTTCATTGGAATATCTGCAATCCAGGATTATGGAATCAAGACCTAAGTGTTTAATTTCATTCATTTCTTCAATTAAACATAGGCAGTCTTTGTTTATAATGTGGCTTTGTTTATTATAGTCAAATAATACTTTGTACTTGAATTTTTTCCTTTTTTTATCTTCTAAAATGGCATAATCTGCATTGTTATGTATTATGAAATCTTTACCGTCATTTAAGTTACTGAAATCATCCTTACTTACAATAACCTCTAAATTTCCGTTTACAATTAGTTCCAAATCAATGTCTTCGGTGTTATTTTTAGAAATCAGATGTTTAATTTCATTACCTGAAAGTTCTGAAGATAAAATTAAACCATTGAATCCTGCTTCTTTAAGATTTTTAACTGTAAATGAGTTCCAAACATTCAGATTATGGTTTCCATAAACAGGACAGTCAAAAATCTCACCCATTCCCGGGAAATCTCCCATAACTGAAATAATAATTCCTTTTGATTCAAGTTCTTTAACTATTTCATTGCATTTGGATGCTTCTTTTTCATTGATGAATGAGGACAATACCCAAACAAGTTCTGCATCAGGAGTCATAAGACTGGCTTCTTCTAAAAGCTTTGGAATATTTTCATAATAATCTTCAGGGTTATTGTATAAACAGTTTCCATCAAAGTAAATCCGTTTAAGGTCAAATCCGGAAATTGATTTTAACTGGTCTAAGTTATCAATAAATAATGATATTTTAGGATTTTTCTTTTTGCTGATGTTATTGAAAGATTCATAATCTTCATAAAACTCATTCAATTTTTTCCTTGTAGCTTTAACGGACTTTTTGGTTGGAGTGTAGTGATTTAACAGCAGGTCCTGTGCTTGAGATAGAACTTCCCTTCTAATCTGGTTAAGTTCACTGATTGGAATAAATAAATTGTCCGGCATATTGTGGAATTTGATTTCATCTATGTAGAATGGTGTTCCTCCGGTTTTTGATAACTGCTTTTCAATTTTTTCTTTTGTAATAGGTTTGTTTTTAGCTTTTTCAAATTTGCCTATGACTTTATGTCTGAAATTGATTAATTCGTCATCTAAATAATATTCAACATTAACAAATCCTGTTAAGTCTTCATTCCAGCTTAGGGTTAATGAAAGTGGGATATTGTTTTTAATGACTTCTTTTTGGAATTTTTTAAGATTTTCATGAATTGACTTGGAAAAACTGATAAATACCTCTGTGCCTTCCTTAACCAAACGTGTTGTATTAATTACAATTTCATTTTCGTCCTGTTTAACAATGTCTTCTAAATAAATTCCTTTGATTTTGCCGTTGTATTTAAAAGCTATTCCGTCACCTTTTTTTAGTGTGATGTAATTGTCTTTATTTTTGATTTCAATTGTAACTTCAGTTCCATCTATTTTTACAATGTCTCCTATGTATAAACCTTCGTGGCCTGAACTGCCTCTGCCCATTACTTCACCGGGTTTATCTCCCATTATGTATCCGTTTGTAAATTTCCTGTTGAATACAAGATGTAAATTTTTGGCATAATCTCCGGTATTTCCGTCCAATATATTGCGGTAGCTGTTTACGATGGTTCCTATATAGTCTCCGGATTTCATACGGCCTTCTAATTTTAATGAAGTTACTCCAGCATCTGAAATTGCGTCCAGATTATTGTATGTGGCCAGATCATGGGTTGATAAAAGATATCCGTTCCCGATATTGTATCCTCTGTATTTTAAACGGTATTCTCGTCTGCATGGCTGTGCACATGCGCCCCTGTTTCCGCTGCGTCCGCTGTTGTATGAAGACATATAACAGTTTCCGGAGACACTATAGCATAAAGCTCCATGTCCGAATACTTCAATTTCCATATTGATATTGTCTTTTTTTAGCTGTTCATGTGTTTTAGCTATCTGGTTTACATTAATTTCACGTGGAAGAACAACTCTTTTAATATTGTTTTTAGCAGCCCATTTTATGGAACTGTAATTGCTTAATGCCATCTGTGTTGATCCATGAACTTCCAAATCAGGAATCAGAGTTTTTAAAAGCCAGCATATTCCAAAATCCTGAACAATAACTGCATCTATTCCTATTTGATATAATTTAAACAGGTAGTTCATTACATCAGCTATTTCAAAATTGTTTATTGATGTATTTACAGTAACATGGACTTTAACTCCATTTAAATGAGCATATTCGACAGCTTTTTCTATCTCTTCCATTGTGAAGTTTTTAGCAAATGCTCTTGCTCCATATTGTTGTCCAGCTATATAAACAGCATCAGCACCTGCATTAACTGCAATTACAAGCACATCATAAGATCCAGCTGGAGCTAATAATTCTGATAAAACCATTTTATTATTACACCCTAAGATTTAATCATTTAAAAATATGTTTTTTGTAATATAAATAAATTTTAAAATATCGCTGATAATGTATTGTTGGGGTTGTAGTTTACTGTTTAGTTTTTATTTTATATATTATTTTAAAAGGATATGATGTATTTTAAATTCAAAATAATAATATAAATCAAGTAAAAGAAAAAATAAGAAATTTAAGAAGAGACAGGCTCATGTCTTATTCTTTTAATAAAATCCTGCAATTATTATAAGTAACATTCCAGATAAGAATATTGTTGTAAATACTATGAAATATTTTGTTAATTTTTCACTGTTAGACTTATGTCCAAATACTAATGGCAGTATTGCTAATATTGGAATGAAGTAACGGGCTCCAACGCCTAAAATACCATCATAACCTACTGGAGTCCAACTTAAATATTGGATAAAAAATATGCTTGTATAAATTATTAAAAATAATATTATCAATTCTAATTTTTTCCTTTTAGCCATTTTTAAATCTTCAGATAAGAATAAAAATACAATAAAGAAGATTAAACACAATGCATTGTATATATCTAGCCCTGGAAAAAGTATTAAATGGAAAAAAGAACAATCTTTAATAAAAATCAAGTATGGTAAAAAGATTAATGATTTTACAAAGGTTATAACTGCGGATGTAGGGTTGTGAATTATATAATTTATTTGATTGGTTGGGTTAACATTATTTTGGATGTAATAGTCTATTCTTCCACCTTTTAACAATTCTTTTGAAGCATAAAAATTACTATATGCTCCAGCTATGACTATTAAGAGTAAAGCTGTCATTTTAGATATAATAGCTATTTTTTTTGTTTTAAATTTGTTTGCAGGTATTAAAAATAACATTAGTAATAAAAAGATATATGGAAATTTAATAAGTCCAATCAATACTCCTGTTGCCAAATAAATGATTATATTTTTATTTGGGATTATTTCTGATTTATACATCTGTATGAAGTAAGAAATATTTAATATTGCCAGAGCAAAAATAATTCCATCACTGCTCATTGATGCAGCTTGAAAAACAGCTATTGGAAGACATGATAATACAAGTAACTCTTTTTTAAAAGCAGGCGTCTTTTTAATTGCAAAATATACAATTCCTGAGTATAATAATAAGTTACAAAGTCTACCTAACCATAATGCGAATATTACTGGTAATTCCAACATTTTTGCAATAAATATCCCAAATCCTTGAGCTAAATAGACGTAAAATAGATTTTGAGAAAATACTGATGTAAAAAATGATTTGCAGTGCGTAATATCTTGATGCATAAAGGAAGTATTGTCTAGTAGGGTACTACCTTGTGAATATGTCATTTGATGAAAATAGTTGTTTATGAAATATCCCTGATTTTCATGGTAATTTGGTATAAGTCCTCCTTCTGAGGTTAAATCAGATCTTGCAAAATGTTCTACTTCATCAGGAGCTACAAGAAGTGGTGAAGCAAATACTGTTAGTAATCCAAATATGATGATTATTAAAAAAGCTGTTTTGTGTAATGCATCTTTATTTTTTATAGAATATCTTATACAAATTATTCCACCTATTACAGTTAAAATACTTAATATTATCTGTGCTTTTGGATGATTATGGGTGTTACATGAAAATAAAAAGGTTGCAAGCAATATAAACCCGATTAAATAAGTGAGTATGTATTTTTTATCATTTATTTGTATCATATTGTATCATTTTTTTATAAATAATGCTTAATAAATTTATAGTTCATGTTTGTGGGGATTTTCATAGGTCATTCATATGTAAAATAGGTATTTATTAAATAGCTGTTTTGCTTTTTGTTTTAATGAAACATTGAAAAAATAGTTAAAGTTTAATATAGTTTAATTCAAATTTAAAATTATGTACATTGTTTTTGAGGGAATTGATGGTGCAGGTAAATCTACTCAGATTAACCTGTTAAAAGATTGGCTGGATCAGAATGGTTTTGATGTTGAAACAGTTGTGGAACCGACAGATTCTGAAGTCGGTAAGTTAATTAGAAAAATACTGCAAAGACCGGATGCAACAACTGACAGAATTCAAAAAACATTAGGTCTACTATTTGCAGCAGACAGGATGCTTATTATGGATAAACTTAATGATGATTCTAAAGTTATTTTAAGTGACCGCTCTTTTATTTCTAGTTTAGCTTATCAGGAACCTGCAGAATGGATTGAACAGATTAATAAATATGCTAAAGAACCTGATCTGGTTTTACTTTTAGATGTGGATGTTAAAACTTCTGTAAATCGATGCTCTAAAGAAGACGAATTTGAAAATGAGGAATTTTTAAGTAAAGTCAAAGCTAATTATTTGGATTTAATCAGCAATTTCAATCATGAAATAATTGATGCAAGTACTGGAGTAAATAAAGTATCAACAGATATTAAAAAAGCTGTAGCTCCGTATATGGGTATTTGTCCTGATTGTATTAGGTGATATTATGAGCGAAGTCTTAAACAATGTAGTAAATGTAATAAGTGGTTTGGATGGTGTTTTGGAAGTAAGGCAACTTTCCAATGATGATATTTTAAAGATAATTGATATGGAAGCACAGCGCTCAAAGGATATAGTTCCGGTATTCAATGAAGGAGTTCAGGAATGTTTCAAAAGGGATGTATGTTTTGTAATTTTTAAAAAAGGATATTTCAGAGTTCCCCCAACTCCCACTGTTTTACTGACATTTGACGGAGAAATATTGGGTCATGATGTTTTTGATCCTGAAGATAAGAAAAAATTTAGGGATGATGAAGATATCATGTTTTTAAGTGATGATTTTGTAATTTTTAAAGATGTATTAAATAATTACAATTTGGAAAAAGGCAATGAATATTTTGTTTTACCTCCCGTTCCATTTCCGGAATTGGATCCTTTTAAGTTAGATGGTGTTGTTTCATCAAGTCCGTCAACTAAATCTGACGAATATTTAAAAAATAAGTATAGTTATGGTGATGATTCTTCAATAGCTACAATTATTGTTTCATTTAATATTTAAATATTAAAATATTCATTTCTAGCTTCAACTAGTGCTTTAACATTAGCTAGTGGTGTTTTTGGAGCTAATCCACAACTTGGAGCTATAATATCAATATCTTCACTTAATACTTTTTTTACATCTTCTTTTACATCTTCAGGTGTTCCGCTCAATAATGTTTTGGATGTTGAGATGTTTCCTACAATGACACATTCATCTTCGATGCTTTCCTTGGCTTTTGGGATGTCAACGGCTTCTTCTATACTTATTCCGTCAAAGCCAACAGAGGACATGTCACTTATAATAGGTTGTGTTGACCCGCAGATATGCAATACTTTTTGCACATCAATAAAATCCGCCAAATCTTCAAGATTAGGTTTAATCATTGATTTAAATTGAAGAGGGTCAATTAATTCTGGGGATGCTGTAGGTTCGTTTACACAAATAACATCTGCATCATGTTTCTGAATTGATTCAATGTAATCCATACTTGCATCAAGACAGTTTTCCATAGCTATTTCTATTTCATCAGGATCAGTTTTCATATATCTTACGACATTTTCAATTCCAAGCAAATGTCCTGTTAATGTAAATGGCCCTGTAATTCCAACGATTATCGGCAAATCTTCATATTTTTCTTTTAAAATATCAATAGCTTCAAGAACTACTGGAATACGTCCATTTTCTAAAAAATCATCTGGTGCTTCAATATCATCTGCAGATTCAAAAGGAGTTCCAGTTACTTCCGGAGTTCGTTCATTGTTTCCGAGATTTACTTCAGCTCCCATAGATTGCGCTTCAACTGTAAGTCCAAAAGGTATTCTTGCACATTCAAGGCCTGCAAGTTCATGTAGGGAACTTCCTAAAATTGCCATTTGCTCAGGATTTGTATGTGCTTCCGGCCAGGAAGCATTAGTCTGTTCCATTGCTTCGATAATTCCTGCTTGTGTTACACTTATAACAGGTTTAACTTCCACATCTTCACCTGAAAGTGCATTTTCAAGATTTTCTTTTAGATTCATATTAATCACTATATATCTTTGTAAAATTCTTCATATTTAAAAGCATGTTCTTTGCAATTTCCAGCACACCTTAAACAGCCAAGGCCTGAACATAAGTCTGTTCTTAATTTAAATTCATCTTTCTCAAAAGACAGAGCATTTTCAGGACATGAATTAACACAGTCCATACAGTAAATACATCTGTCAAATTTTGCAGATAATATATTTTCAATATCAACTGTGTTTAAATCATTTTCTCCCAAATCTGAAATATCTCTTGGGTATAATTTAGTTATTTCAGGTTCTGTTTCAATATTTGGGATTTCCTGAATGCCGTATTTTTGCAGCCATTGATTATACATCCAAAATGGCATTCCTTGTTCATAAATAGCCAGTTCCAGGGAATATATTTTTTCAAATATTTCAGAAGTAGCAAGCATTATATGATTGCTTTCAATTTTATCAGCCAATTTCTGCAATTCATCTAATAATTCGGGGTTTAATACAATATCTTTAGCCATAGCTAATGATGTATTTCCAATTTGATAAACTTGTTGGGGGCCTGGTGGAATTTGTCCTATGTTTAATGATTTTTTAGCATCAACATAAAATCCGGAAGCTCCGGCCATATATACACTTTCAATTTCATCTAAAAGGATATCTGCACTTTCAGCTAGTGTTAACTGTCCGGCTCTAAAAGCACCTAATGCCTTTCCAATATTTGAAATATCTTTTTCTTTGAGATAAACATCATCCTGCAGATAAATTGTATCTTTAATTTTGCCGTCTTTTATGATTTTATCATCACTACCTAAACTAAATGCAGCTATTACACCGGTTCCGGTAATTCCTTTTGCTTGTATGTCTGATTTTTTAATGACATTTCCATTAACAGGATCAATTAAATCTCCGTCTTCAACTATTAAATTGTCATTAAGAATTTTCATTCTCCAGAACATTTCCTCTTCATTAATATCGCAGATTACTCCTGGAGAAGCTAGTCTGCCTTTTTCAATATTTTGCCCTTCAATAGCAGGTCCTGCAGCAGCCGATGCAGTATAAATTTCTCCGTCTGCAATCAGGGCCATTTCAGCATTTGTTCCAAAATCTATAATAAGTGAATATTCATCTTTTTCTAAAGCTTTGGATTTGTAAAGCATAGCTAATGCATCTGCTCCAATTTCATGTTTAATGGCTGGAGGAATGTAAATCTTAGCATCAGGATTAATATCTAAGCCGATTGCTTGAGGATTTAATATTTTTCCACGTCTGGACGGAGGAGTTATATTTTTTTCTTTTAAAGCATTTTCTCCCCAAAAAGCCAAATCTCTTATTTCAATATTGTTAAATAAGGATAACTGTATTGGATTTCCGCAAACTGCCAATCTTTCTACTTTATTTAAATCAATATTTAAATTAGCTATAACTCTGTTTATTGTAGTTATAAGAATGTTATGTGCAGTTTCGAGACCTATATTTAATGCAAAGTGAAGATGATCTACTACATTAGCTCCAGGCAATGGATGTCTTAAAGTTATAGCTGTAGATATTGTTTTATGGGTAGTTAGATTGTAGCTTTGAGCTCTAATACCGCTAGTTCCAATATCTATAGCTATTGCATAATGTTCTGCCATGGTTATCTAGTTTGAATATTCCGGTACGAATTCCCCTACAATGTCGCTGTACTCTTTTCTTAAATCTTCCCATGTTTTATGGTTTTTCAGGATTGCATCAGCTAATTTTGGTGTGTGGTAAGCTTCTACGCCGTATACTGTCATAGGCATACTTTCAACATAGTCTTTTCTTACAGCTCCTCCACCACAGCCTATTGCAGGCACTTCAAGACCTTCTTTTTCAAGAGCATCTACAACTTTTGGAAATGCAGTCATTGTAGTTGTCATAAGTGCAGTACCGGTCATAAATAATGGATGATACTTTTTAACAGCTTCAACAACTTTCTCGGTAGGAACATCTCTTCCTAAATCGATAGCTTCATATCCTCCGGCTCTTAAAAACATCAAGATTAAGTTTTTACCGATGTCATGTGGATCTCCTTCAGCAACAAAACAAACAATAGTTCCTTTTGTTTCACTTTTGTGTCCAAGAACTTTTTCACATTCTTTTACACTTTCCATCATTGCATCTCCTGCAAGCATTAAATCAGGTAAGAAATAAACTCCTTTTGTATAAAGTAAGCTCACTGCATCAATACCTTTCATAAGTCCTTTGTTTATGATGTCCAATGGTGAAATCTCATTTTCAAGAGATTCTTTAACATCGCTTAATACTTTTGCTTTATCTTCATAGAGCACTCCTAAAGCTATTGATTTAAAGGGTTCTTCTGTTGGCAATCCTTCTTTTACTTCAGGATATTCTTCAGGTTTTATAGCTGCACCTTCTACAACTATATTGTATCTAATAGCTATCTTATTTTGATTTATTTTATTTTCTAAATCTTTATAAGTCATTTTAATCCCTTCTTTTTATTATAATTCATAATTTTTAGGATCAAAGTCCTCTACTTTACGTCCGTATCGTTTGGATGATTGTTTGATAAATTTGCCGGAATCTTCTGGTAATTTCTCATAGATTTTCATAGCTCCATCAAGGCTGTCCTGTTCGAATCTGGTTAATTGCATTTTTTTGTCTTCAACAGCTTCTCTTATAATGGTGCCAGCTTCAAGAGCTCCTGCTATGCTTCTTTGATATGGGTCATCACCATATTCTACAATAGCACGGCCAATTCTATGTGCATTGTCATATGCGAGAATTAATGCTTGAGGGTCTCTGTATTTGTCTGCTAATGTATACAGGTCTCTTAATATTTTATCATTTTCGGTTTCAATAGCAGTATTCATTAATGCAGCTTCGTATCCTGTTGCCTGTAACCAGACTTCAGGTGTTGTTCCACCCATTTCTTCTCTATGATAAACCGATTCATTACTCCAGCAGTCAGTTATTCCAGCTATTAAATTTCCCATTAAATCAGAGTGTGCACAAACAGCATTTTTACCTTCTGTTGCAATAGGAACTCCACTTATTGATTTTACAATAGGGTTTTCATAACCGCAGTCTTTAAGAGGTCCTTTTGCACCACATTCTACAGCAACCAAACTGTTACATGCTCCAATAGCTCTGGCTATTGCTGCTAATGTATGGGAACAGTCTTTATCTAACAATCCTCCTGCTAGAAACATTGCAGTATTTGATTGTGAACAGTTAGTGTCTCCTCCTGGAATTACATTGTGTTTGCTGCAGATTTTTACAATTTTTGTCCACATGAATTCCATATCTATGCTGCCTAAAACTCCAATTCCAAATAATATTGCTCTTGGGTCTCCTCGGGATATTCCGTAATCTGAAACAGATTTTCCTCCTGTTGTTTCAATGCAGATTATTGATGCTCCATTTTCACAGCATTGTTCTATACTTTCCATTACTTGCTGATACTGGGAGGAAGTTCTATAATTTTCTCCTTTTGCTTCATCTCTGATATCTGCAGGAGTAGCTTTAAGTGCAGTTTTAATTCCATATTCGTCTTGAAATTTTTCAAGAACTTCTACTTGTGCCTGAGTACACTCTCCTGCCCAATCAGGATTTGCAGTTTGTTGTGCAATATGTTCCTGTTCTAAGATAAATGAAGGCAGTCCAATATTCACTGCTCTTTGACAAGCACTTATTGCAATATTTCTACATTCTGATACCATGGTGTCTTTTGAATTTTCACTTCCTTCTTTTGGAGCAACTTTGATTATCGGATTAACATAACCTGCTCCGATTTCTAATCCATTTTTTGTTTTAACAGGATGTTTTGAAAATCCAAAGGTCATTTCATCAGGATTTTCGTACTCCATTTTTGTATACCTTTTCATAGTATCACCTCAGATGGTTAATAATAATCATTAAAAGTATATAAATTAATTGGCTTGATTTTTTAATTTAATTTAATATATTGGATTTGTTTTTAAATTAAATGAAATTATTTGTTTTAAAATTAATATATTTTAATTAGAGCAGGTGTTTATTAAAAATAGTTAAAATTAGTAGCTTATTTTTCTTTTATTTGAAAAATGAGAGTTTTATTAATTATGTGCTTTTATTTGGCTTTTATAAAATAAAATGTTATTTATATTTTTTTAATTAAATTTTAATTAAAAGGTAAATTTTATTTTTTACCTTCTAATTGATTTAATCTGGCTTCAATAGCTTCGTATAAGAAAACTTTAGCTTTTTCAAGTTCTTCATAAGTTCCTATAAGTTTAGGTCCGAATTCAGTATGTTCTAATTTTACATCGAACTTTTCGATAGTATGAGCAAGCATCTGTTCTCCTACACCATTAAGTAAACCCATTTCAAATTCCTGTTTTTCATCCATTGTTTATTCCTCCATATATTCTCTTACAGGAGCAAAGTGTTCAATTAAGAAATCTTTAATTCCGTTTTTCAAATCCATTGGATGTAAGTCTCCATTTGAGAAATCATTAATTAACTGTTCATGTGTAAGTTCAATGTCTCCTCCGAATTTTTCAGGCCTTTTAATAAGTAAAGTTTCCTGGTTTGGATATACGAATGTTTCAGCTATTTCAATCATCGGATTTCCTTCAGTTTCTCCCTGAGGACAATAGCTTTTTTTGATTTTTTTAGTAATTTCTTCAACTGAATCGTCAACAGCAATGTAATTTCCTTTACTTGAAGACATTTTAGCATCTCCGTCAAGACCATGTAACAATGGAGTGTGAATACAGACAGGAACTTTTTCATCAATTTTCTCTAAGTTTTCACGTGCGAGCATTTGAATTTTCCTTTGCTCCATTCCTCCAAGAGCAACATCTACATCTAAAGCAACCATATCTACAGTTTGCATAATTGGATAAACTACACTAGCCACTTTCGGATTTTCATCATGACGGCTTACTTGATCCATACTTCTTCTAGCTCTTTTCAAAGTAGTCAGGGTAGCTAATTTATAAACTTTAGATGCATAATCTTCGTTTAATTGGAAACTTGAACCTAATATGAATTCAGTAGTTTCATCTAAACCTAATGCTTTGAAACATTTCATGTTGTACTCTGCAGTTTCAGCAATTTCTTCAATGCTTCCTTTTCCATTTAAAAAAGCATGGAAATCTGCAAGAAGTATTTTAATTTTAAAACCTAATTTTTGAAGGGTTTTAAGTTTTTGTACTGTTACTGCATGGCCTAAATGAATTTTACCTGAAGGTTCATATCCTGTGTAAGCTATAGGTTGTTCTTTTTTAAGAACTTCTTTTAATTCTTCAGTATCTATAACTTCTAATGTTCCTTTTTCAATTAATTGAATTTTTTCTTCAATGCTCATCTTAATCACTTAATCAAATAAATGTAATTGTTAATTTTAATAATTTTAACTTCGTCACCAATATTGGAATCTTTAAATTCATCCATCATATCCAAATCAACAGCAGAATAATCTGCAGGGTCTAAAATTTGAATGTTGCTTGGGGATTTTGATATTATTGTTGTTGTTTCAATTTCATCAGCCTTTTTAAGAAGTGTTATATCTTCACTTTCTTTTAAAGGTATTGTGTGTCTTTTATGGTCAGTGATATCTATTCCAACAACTCTATTTTTATCAATATCTTTTACCTGCAGTATTTTGCCCTCATGTTTGATAAAATCATTTATTTCAAATTCCGGAATTCTAATTGAAATCCAAATTCTATAAAGACCTTTTCCAGTAGATTTGTCTTCACTGATAAGTCTTGGAGATTCTTTAATAATTCCTCCAAATTCTTCTTTTAAGCTTTCAGCTACTTTTCTGCCGGATTTTAATGATCCAATATAATAATCGTAACCTTCTTTTAGTTTAGCTATTTGTGGGCAGTAAGCAAGCTTGTCGCTTTTGCTTTGCTTATTTAAAGTTCTTTTAACAACTTCATCAGCTTTATCATATTCTTCTGCTTTTATATCTCTGTTGTTTGCTCTAAACTGAACAACCGATTCGTAATAGCCTGCCTGAAGTTTACTGCATGTTGGACAAACTGTTTTCATTATTCTTACTGAAGTGTCATGAGTTTCATCAAGCTGAACTCCGTAAACTTCTCCAACAACTTCCACATAACAATTGGCTATTGTTCCTTTTATTTGGTCGATTTCAAGATTGATAATTTCATTTTCAACAAGATTGCTGATTTTAATGTTTCGCTCTAAAGCACGATAAATTATTTCATCTTCAGGTAAAAATGAATCTGTCCATTTTCCTTCTTCGATTCTACTGTTACAGTGGCTGCAGATTTCTACTTTAATATTTTCTGGGATTTCAATCATTTGAAAGTCTTTTAAAAAGCAGTCAATGCAAATATCTCCAACCATTTTTTTATCAGTACTTCCACATTCTACACAAAACATAAAAATCATTAAAAATAAGTTAAATAGGATTATAATGGTTTTAATGGAGCTTTAGCACCACATGCAGCACATTTTAATATGAATATCCTATCTTCTCTGATAATTTTAGTATCTGGCCTGTTACATTCATGGCAAATAACATATTTTTCAACATAATCTTCTAATCTTTCGTTGATTAAGTAATGTGTAAATTTACCTTGTAAAATTGCTCTTGATCCTTCTAAATTACCTGCAGTACCTAATTCTCTTAATAAAAATTTTAATACATGTTGTGGATCTCTGTTTAAATCTTCAGCAACATCTTTAAAGTTTTTTATAAAAGTTCTGTTACCTTGTATATCTGAATAAGCTTTAGGAATTTTAAATCTTTTGTGTTCAAATACTTCAGGAGGTAATTGGTCTATTGCTCTATTTAATAAATTTTCGTATTCTTCCATATTATCGCTCCGTAAAATTAGTATAAATATAATATATTAATTTTGATTTTAATCATTTATTAAGTTATCCTATTTGATTAAAAAATATAAAATAAAAAAAGAAGGTTATGCTCTTTTGAGATAACCGTTTGTTGGTTCGTAGATTACTCCTTTGTGTTTTAAGTTTCTAACCATTTCATCTACTTTTTCTTCACTCATGTCGTATTTATCACTCATATTGGATACTAAAACATTCATTGGAGCTTGTCCGGCATATTCTTCTTCAAGTATTTCAATTTCAGAAATGATTCTTTGCAATTTGTCTCTGTCTGATTTAGGTGTTCTTCCTTCTACTTTATCAATGTCTATTTCTCCGGTTTCTGGATCAACACCGACTTCTTTAAGACAAGCTAATTGCAGTCTCACGGCTTTTTGTGCATCTTCTTTATCTACTGTGTCTTTTAGTCTTATTTTAGCACTAGCTTCAGCTAAACGAATGATAGCTTCTAATTGCCTTGCAGTAATTGGAACTGGGGATTCTTCATCACCTGAACTGTTTCTTGTACTTACATAAAACTCTTTTAAAACCATGTTTGCTTCATCAGTAAGTTTCGGATTTACATTTTTACGGGCATATGCAATATATTTCCTGAGTAATTCAGGTTCAATTTCATAATTTACAGTATTTTGCTGGTGTATTTGGAGAATGTGCTGTGCAAGTTCTGAATCTCCTTTTACACTTGGTTTATCTTCAACAACAAATATTAAATCGAAACGAGATAAAATTGGGGAAGGCAAATCAATTTGTTCTGCAAGTATTTTGAATCTGTCAAATCTTCCGAATTTAGGGTTAGCTGCTGCGAGAACTGAACATCTTGAATTTAAAGTAGCCATGATTCCTGCTTTAGCAATACTTACAGTTTGTTGTTCCAGTGCCTCGTGAAGTGCTGAACGGTCTTCTGACCTCATTTTGTCCAGTTCGTCAACACATACATTACCCTGGTCCCCAAGTACTAATGCACCTGCTTCAAGAGACCATCCGCCTAATTCATCTCTAACTGCTGCTGCAGTTAACCCTGCTCCTGTTGTACCTTTACCACTGGTGTAAATACTTCTTGGAGCTAATTTTGAAACGTATTTAAGCATTTGGGATTTACCGATACCTGGGTCCCCGACGATTAAAATATGAATATCTCCTCTTAATCTAGTTTCATCTTCAAGCTCTTTTGCAGCACCACCAAATAATTGAAGAGCAATAGCTTCTTTTACATCTCTATAACCTCTGATTGATGGGGCAGTTGATTTGATGATTTTTTCATAAATGTCCGGGTCTTTAGAAAGTTCAATGATTTTTGCCTCGTCTTCTTCTGTAAGCTGCAATTCTTCAAATTCCTGCTCTAAAGGTTCGATATGATTTACATAAATGTAGTTTTTGAATTTGCCGCTGCGCTCTTCTCTGAATGTTTTTAAAGTTCCTGTAATTCTTACTTTATCTCCGGGATTTAATTGGTCTACTAAATCATCTTCCAAAACCATTAACATCTGTTTAGGTTCAGTTCCTCCAGATAAATTCTCCAATGGTTCCTGCATTCTTGCTGTTTGAGTATCAATGTATTTTGATTCCTCCTGCAGCAATCTAAATGATCTTCCACCACATTCACTACATAAAGAAGGCTCTATAATTCTGCTGTCGGAACGTTGCTCTACTTCATGCAGTCTCATACATCCTCTACATTCAAAGACACCAGTTTCAATTCTAGGTCTTATTTCATCTGTTTTTCTTACAATTCCATCTGCAGCGACAAATGTCCCAATGTACTTACTTAATAGGGTTTTTAAAGGAATTATATTAGAAAGATTTTCAAAACGAATATTGATATCAGCATCTTTTACTAAAGGGTCAATATTTTTTATTGCACTTTTGGATGCTTCAATAACTTCTTCAGGTTTTTCAATTAATAAATCTGCCAAATCAGGGTCAAACATTTCTAAATCATTGTAATCTACAGTAAGTGACCTTTCATCAGGATATTTTTCAAGGATTTCAAATACATCATCTTTGTATGTTGTAGCGAAAAATTCCTCAAATTTTGCAACAGATGTTCGTGATTTTGTACTAGCATTCATTAAAATATTATTAATTTTTCATACTTTAAAAAATATTGTATTGAGCATTTGGCAAGTAAAATATTATATACTAAAAACAAGTAAAAATATTATTAAATTATTAGATAGTTTTTTTATTTAATAAAATGAGGATAATATGAGAAAATCTAGATTAAATTTATTTAAATCCACATCCATGCTTATTTCTGTTGTTGGAATTATAATGATTATTTCAACAATTGTTGTTGTGGCATATGTTGGATTTAGTATTGTTTCATCAGGAATTACTAATGAAATTTCTTCTGGTAATCAATATGATGAACTTGCGGAGCTAAAATCTTCATATAGTGATTTGGAATCACAATTTGATGGTGTAAAATCTTTGTATTATGATAATGGGGACACAGCTCAGGTTCAAAAATATAATGATGCAAGATTGGAATTAACAAAAGCTGATTCCGCTATTCAAAATGTTCAAAGTGCACTGGATTCAGGCAAGTCATCAAACGAAGTTGATAGTAGAATAGATTTTGCTAAGGAAAAATTACAGAATGCTACTGTAGCATACAATAATCTTTAATCTTTACTTTTTTTATTTTTTTTAGGTTTAAAGTCTAATCCCACAACATACATTTCTGAGCTTTTTTTACGGGATGATGGAGGTTTTGTTGTTTTTACTTGCCTGTATTTCTTTTTAAGTCTGGTTAGCATGTCTTTATATTCGGGACCTTGAAATACTTTCATAACTAAGTTTCCTTTAGGCTCTAAAATATTATCAGCAATTCCAATAACTGTGTTTGTCAAATCAATTGATCTTAACTGGTCAATATTTTTAATTCCGCATAATGATGGTGACGCATCAGAAATTACGACTTTAGCTTTTCCTCCAATTAAATTCATAACTTTTTCCTGAACTTCTGTAGTTGTAAAATCTCCTCTGATTCCATGGAAATTTTCTTCAGGGAAAGGTTTTATTCTGTTTAAATCCACTCCGATTACAAGACCTTCTTCTCCAACTTTTTCTAAAGCTACCTGGGACCATCCTCCTGGAGCTGCTCCAAGATCTACAACGGTATCTCCTTCTTTAATAAGTTTGAATTTTTTGTCTAACTGTTTGATTTTATATGATGCTCTTGAACGATAATCTTCTTTTTTAGCTTTTTTGTAATATGGATCATGTTTTTTTTCCATTTGCCAACGACTGCCCATTTTTCATTCTCCTTTAAATTTGTCTAAATCTAATGTACTGCACACAGGATTTCCAATTTTAATAACTTCCACATCAACCTCTTTATTATTAATTTCAAGTAACATTACAGTTCTGTCTGCAAGTCTTGGAACAACAGGACTTCCAGGATTCAATAATAAAACTCCGTCAATCTGTTCTATTTTTGGCTGGTGGGAATGTCCTGTAACTAAAATATCTGCGTCTAACTGTTTTGCCAAATAAAGTAATTGTTGTGTATCTGCTCTTGGATATACTTCTCCATGAGCAATTCCGATTTTCAATCCTTCAGCTTCGATAACTTTTGCATTAGGCAACATTATTCCAGCTGCCCTATCCATATTTCCCTGAATAGCTATTGTTGGAGCTATTTTTTTCAATTCATCAATTACTTTTGTGGAAGTTAAATCTCCTGCATGCAATATCAAATCAACATTTTCAAATGAGGATATTACATTTTTAGGAAGTTCTCTAGCTCTGTCTGGAATATGTGTATCTGATATTAATCCGATTAGCATAAAGTTCATCTCATGATTTAAAAATTTCTAATTTATTATTTTATCAGTTATCCTTTTTAATATTTGTTTTTAACATTTGATTGAATTTTTGTTAATTGTTTTTTTAAAAATTAACTGTTCTGTTCAATCTTTTTTTTAAAAACAAAAAGGGTTATAATATCTTAAATATATATTATTATACATCAATTCTTTGAGGAGATATTAAAATGGGAGAAGTTAAACTTGAAGATATTTTTGAGATATTAGACAATTACGACAAAGACAATATAACCATAGCTACTCTTGGAAGCCACACTTCCTTGCATATTCTACAAGGTGCAAAAGAAGAAGGTTTTAGAACAGCTATTGTTTGTGAAAAAGGAAGAGAAGTACCATATCAACGTTTTGATGTTGCAGATGAATATATAATCGTTGACAAATTTAAAGACATTGTCAATGAGGATGTTCAGCAAAAGCTAAGAGACATGAATGCTATTGTTATACCTCACGGTTCATTTGTAGCATATGCAGGTCTTGACAATGTTGAAGATAAATTTAATGTTCCTATGTTTGGTAATAGGGATATTTTAAGATGGGAAGCTGAAAGAGACAAAGAAAGAGCACTTCTTGTTGAAGGTGAAGTAAGAATACCTTACAAATATGATAATCCTTCAGAAATTGACCGTCCGGTTATGGTTAAATTCCCTGGTGCAAGGGGAGGAAGAGGTTATTTTGTAGCATCATCTCCTGAAGAATTCAATAAAAAAATAGATGCCATGAAAGCTCGCGGATGGCTGGAAGACTCAGATGTAGCTAATGCACATATTGAAGAATATGTTTCCGGATGTAATTACTGTATACATTATTTCTATTCCGCTTTGGAAGATGAAGTTGAATTGTTAGGTATGGATACAAGATATGAATCCAGTATTGACGGTTTTGTAAGAATGCCTGCTAAAGACCAGTTAGATATTGATTTAAGCCCATCTTATGTGGTTACAGGTAATCATCCTGCAGTTATCAGAGAATCTTTACTTCCTCAAGTATTTGAAATGGCGGATAAATTAGTGGAAAGTGCTAAAAAACTTGTTGCTCCTGGATTAAACGGCCCGTTCTGTATGCAAACTTTAGTAAATGATAATTTAGAAGTAATCTGTTTTGAAATAAGTGCTAGAACCGATGGTGGAACTAATACTTTTATGGGAGGTTCACCTTACAGCTATTTAACTTATGGAAAACCTATGAGTATGGGTAGAAGAATTGCCCTTGAAATTAAAAATGCAATTAAAAAAGAAGAATTGGAAAAAATAATAACTTAAAATTATTTTTTTCCTTTTTTATTTTTACCTGTTTTTGCTTGTTTTTCCTTTGCAGCAATTGCTCTTTGCCTATTTCTGTAAGTGTATGCTCCAACAAAACCAACTAATGCTCCAACCATGAGAACAGCAATAAGTGTAACAAACATACTTACTTGCGGATCAAAAGAACTGTCTGAAAGAGGTCCGAAAACACCATATGCTGCAAGTACAAATAATGGAGTTGCTGCTATTGCACCTAAAATAGCTCCCCATTTCATATTTTTAGCTTTATAACCAACATAAAGTAAACCAATAGCTGCAAATGCATATAACCAATCTAATTGGTACTGTGATGCAACAACACAGATAAATGAAGCAAATGCGGCTCCCATTATAAATGATTTCCAATCAATAAAATTTTTAAAATCCATATATTTTTCCCCTTATTTTTTAGAAGAAATTAATCCTCCAACACCGCCAGCAATACCCATGACTATTGCATAGTATATTAAATATCCTAAAACTATAAAGACTGTTGTAATTCCGGATACTGTAAATCCAACTAAACCTCCGAAGATTCCAAATAGAGCTCCTCCAAAGGTAGCAATTATAACAAATAATATTGCAGATACTATGGTTCCGAATGCACCGGCAACTGCTGCATTCCACATTCCGCTTATTGCTCCGTCACGGCATAAATATCCTACTATAAATCCAACAAGGAGTAATCCTATAAATTCATAATGTGCAAAGAATGATTTTACAATTACTGCAAGGATAAAACCAAGAAATACTGGTCCCCATTTAGTCATTTTTATCACCTGTTATTAATTTTGTTTTCAAAGTTATTTATGTTTTCTTCAGGATTTTCAATTTCATTTTTTGTCAGATACATTGTAGCTATTGGAGTTTTGCCGGTTATTTTAGCTATTTTCTTTAAGGTTTTTTCATATCCGCTGCCTCCGCATGTACAAAAACTGGCCAGATTTTTGATTTGATTGCCATATTCTTTTAAATAGCTGTATATTGGTGTTGCCATTGTAGCTGCCCAGACAGGAGTTCCAATTATAACTAAATCGTAATCTTTGGGATTTTTAGTTACCTTGTTAATTTCACAGACTCTGTTTGCACTTGCATCAAATCCTCCTTTTATGTATCCTATAGTTCCGTCATATTTGTCTCCAACTGTGATTTCTTCAATATCACAATCCAGGTCTTTTTGAATGGTTTTAGCTATTTTTTCGGTTATTTGTGTTCTGGAATAATATACTAATAATGTTTTCATATTACCACTTTTTATAAATCACTTTCTTTTAATTTTTCTTTTATCTGCTCTAAAACAGCTTTGTGCATTCTTTTTGTAAATTCCGCTTTATCATTCTGGTTTAATACATCCAAATACCCTTGTGAAACTAAATTAAATGCAAATGGGGTTGGGATAATTGTATTTATCGTTTTAATTTCCATTTGCCCGTTAGCTATTAGTTCAATAACTTTAAGAGCATTATTGACATCCATATAATCTTCCAATGCTTCTCTTCTAGCTTCTTTTAGGATTGAAAAGTCATTATCCATTTCCTGAACAAATTTAAGCAATATTTTTCCTCTCACCTGTTGGCGACCAACAGATTTTGCCTCTCCTTTATAGTGTCTAAGGGTCATTAGTGATCTGCCGGCACAATGTCTGAATCTGCTGGCTAATGTTTCGGTTTTATTTAATGATTGTGTTAGGATATTTTTAAAGTTTTCTGGAGTTAGCTGTTTAAATGCTTCCAGCCCTCCAAGGGTTCCTTCTGCACTTAAGTAAAATCCGTTGTCTGAGATGGATATTGTAACATTTGTATTGTACTGTCTTGCAACAATGTAAGCTACTGCTCTTGAAAGTGCATCATTTACCTTTCTCCCAAATAAGCTGTGGAATATTACAAAACGCCTGTCACCAAATCCCTTATAGTATTCAATCAATAACCTCTGATTGCTAGGTATTTTTGCATATGTGTACTGTTCTACAAAGTATTCATAAATTGAATTGGCTGCAAAGTCATCTACATATAAGTAATCGTATATGAACTCCATAATTTCCTGTTTGCTTTTGCCGTATCTGAATTTGGCATCCATATGTGCTCTGAATCTTTGAATATCCATAGCCAAGTCAAAAGATAATGGTAATTGCTGTGAAAACCAGGAAGGAATTGTTGGAGGGCCATTAGCCGGTGAAACATTTATTGTCATTCCTTTTCCATAATTGAAACGGTATGTCTGTCCGCCTAAAACAAAAGTGTCTCCTTTTTTCAGTCTTTCCATAAAGTCCTCTTCTATTTTTCCGACAGTTTCACCGTCACATTTAACTAAAACTCCTGAGCTGTCGGGAATTGTTCCGATATTTGTTGAATATAACATTCTGGCTAGTTTTCCACGTTTGCCGAAGGTGTTTTCCTTATAATCTATCCAGATTTTAGCATAAACATATCTCTCTTCAAGCTCTTCATATTCTCCAGCCATATAGCTTAAAACATCTTCATAATCATCTCTGGTTAAATTTTTGTAGCAATAGCTTTTTCTGATTACATCATATGCGTAATCGATGTCCCAGGGATTTTCAATACTCATTCCATAAATGTGCTGGGCCAGAACATCTAAACAATTTTGAGGAATGTTTATTTTATCAATTTTACCTTCTTTGGCATCTTTTAACAAAACAGAACATTCAACCAGATCATCACGATTTGTTACAATAATTCTTCCGGTGGATTTTTCATTTAATTTGTGTCCGCTTCTTCCGATTCTTTGAAGAGCTCTTGAAACGGATTTTGGAGAGTTAATAAGAACAACCAAATCAATATATCCTATATCTATTCCCAATTCCAGTGATGTTGATGAAACTACGACTTTAAGTTTTCCTTCTTTTAATTTGTTTTCAGTTGCTAGACGAACCTCTTTTGAAAGTGAAGAGTGATGGGCCATTATATTTTCATCATTATAGTTTTTTGGAAACATTTTTTTAAGATTGTAGACAAAACGTTCAGTTCCACTTCTTGTATTTGTAAAGACAAGGGTGGTTTTATTTTCCTGAATCAGGTCATCCAATAAGTTATATGTTCCAAGTCGGGTATCCTCACTATCTGCCAGCATAATGTCACTAACAGGACATAGAACTTTTATATCCAGGTCTTTAAGGTAATTTATATTGATGATTTTACAATCCCGCTCAACTCCGTATTCATAACCTACAAGGAATTTGGCGACTTCTTCAAGAGGGCTGACAGTAGCTGAAAGTCCAATTCTTGTATATTGTCCAATTAAATGTTGTAAACGCTCAAGTGATAAACTTAGATGTACACCACGTTTATTTTCAGCAAGTGAATGTATTTCATCAATTATAACATATTTCACATTGCTTAATTTTTCCCTAAACTTTGGTGCTACCAGTAAAATGGATAAAGTTTCAGGGGTGGTAATTAGGATGTGTGGGGGCTTTTTAAGCATTTTCTGTCTTTGATATTGGGTAGTGTCACCTGTTCGGACGGCCTTTCTGATTCCCAAATCCTTTCCTGCAATTTTTTCAATGCCTTTAAGAGGTTCCTCCAGATTTTTTTCAATATCATTATCCAAAGCTTTCAGTGGTGAAATATAAATGCAATAAACTTTATCTTCAAGTTCACCTTTCTGGGAAAGAGTTGTTAGTTCACTAAGTATTGATAAAAAAGCAGTTAATGTTTTTCCTGATCCTGTAGGTGATGAAACCAAAATATTGTTTCCTTTGTGAATGTCTACAATTGACTTTTTCTGAGCTGGAGTAAAATCTTCGAAAGTTTCATCGAACCATTGTCTAACCCATGGATGTAGGGTTTTGTATATTTGTTTTTTTGAATAGCTTTTTGTTTGCTCAGTTATCATTTTTATCTCAACTTTTATCTTAAAGATTATATATTTACTAAAACTAATTTATTATTAATATAAGTTTTAAACTTTTAGGAGATATAAAATGTCTGATTTAATTTTAAAGGAAGCTATTGATAATCTCTCAGATGATGATGTAAGTGTAAGAAAGGAAGCGGTCAATGCTTTGATTGGTGTAACTGACATTGAAGCTATTGATCCATTAATTGAAGCAACTACTGATGATAATGCTCAAATAAGATTTAAAGCAGCTGAAATTTTAGGTAACATGGGGGAAGTTGCCAGGGATAAATTAATTGAAAAATTTGAGGCATCAGAAGGTAAAAATAAACGTTTTTTAACATTTGCTCTTAAAGAAACTAAGGATGAAAAAGTTATTCCTTATTTTGCAGGTGCTGTAGAGGATGATGATTTTGGAGTAAGAAAAACAGCAATAAGGGCTTTAGGGGAGCTTCAGGCACATGATGAATTATATACAATAGCTAAAGGACTTGAAGATGAAGACTGGGGTGTCCGTTTAGCTACTATTTATGCATTGGGGGATTTAGCTTCTGACGAATCCATTGATTTAATTAAAGATGCAAGACGTAAGGAAAAAGATAAAGACTTTAAAAAATCATGTAACAAGGCTCTTAAAAAAGCAGATAAGGCTAAAAAAGCAAAAGCATCTGGTAAAACTTTATCAAAAGTAAAACCAATGAGTACAATTAAGGAAATGGAAAAAACCAATGTTCAAAAAGCTATTAAAGAATATGAACAGTATGTAACTGAAGAACAGCCAAAAGATGCTCCTTATAAAAGATTATGTATTCTTTATAGAAAGAACAATGATTTGGAAAATGAAATCAGAATTTTAAATAAGGCTATTGAAGTTTTATCTAAGAAAAAACCGGGAAAAGAAGATTGGTTTGAAAAAAGATTAGCTAAATTAAGTTAATCTTATATAAATCACTTCTTTTGTTTTTTAAAAGAGGAAGTTCTGTTCTTACTTTTTTTATTTCCTCTAAATCTATTTCTGCTATTTCCATGTTTTCCTGTTCATCCAGCTGGACAATCACTTCACCCCATGGATTTGCAATAATTGAATGGCCGTAACTGTGATAGCTTGCATCTTTATTTAGTGCAGGTGCAACACCAACACAATAAACCTGATTATCCAAAGCTCTGGATCTGAATGTAAGTTCCCAATGGGCAGGACCTGTTGTCATGTTAAATGCTCCGGGATAAAACAGAATTTGAGCTCCGGCTTCTGCCATTAGTTTAGCCAGTTCAGGAAAACGAATATCATAACAGATTCCGATACCTACTTTTCCAAAGTCTGTTTTGGCTATTGTAACTTTATTTCCGGAACTTAATGTGTCTGATTCCTTAAAATAAATTTTTCCTTTAACATCAATATCAAATAGGTGCATTTTTTGATGTTTGGCTATTATTTCACCGTTTTTATCAAATAAATAGCTGGTGTTAAAGATTTTTGAGCCTTCCTTTTCAGGAATGGATCCTGCTAAAATATATGTATTATTTTCATTAGCTAATTTGGCTATTTTGGATAATGTTGGGCTATGTGTTTCTTCTTCACAGTATTCTATGAACTTTTCATTGGAATATGGGCAATTAAACATTTCGGGAAGAACAATAAAATCAGCATTCTGTTTAACTGCTTTTAAAATCATAGATGTGGCATTTTCAATGTTTTTTTCTTTATTGTCAACTACATTAATCTGACATAGTGCAATTTTAATTTTCATATTAAACACTTTAAAAAATAGAAAAAAGTATGAAATAATTCATACTTATGCAATATCTGCGGTTTGAAGTACAGTATTAATATCACTAGAATTAATGGAATTTAATGAATCGCCACTTATTTTAAATACATATAATTCTCCATTGCTGAATAATGATACATATCTGGTGTAATTTCCATTTGATTGTTCTAAAATTACGTCTGAAGCGTTTCTACCATCTAATGTTATTGTCTGAACTGTATCTATATAATTTCCATTTTCCTGAGCATAACTAATTCTATCTTGAGTTATATCTTTTAATGATGTGGAATCATTAGATACATTATAATATTGGATAATAGTGCCATTTTCGTTTTTAAAGAAGACGGAACCTTCATGGTCGCTGTCAGTTCCATTTACTTCATTCCAACTGCTTGGATAGCTGAAAGAAAATCCTGCTTCAGAAAATTTAACCATATCTCCACTTTGTGCAGTTTGGTTATTATTGTTTGGTCCTGTGATGACAATTCCGCAGATGACGATTATTGTAATAAGTATAATTGCTCCAATGAGAATTTTGTTTTCTTTAATGATTTCAATTGTACTTTCTTCGTCGCTAAATTGTTTTTTCTTTTTTTCAGGAGCTTTATCAAATATTTCCTTTTTAGGAGCTGAGGGTTTCATTTTTGGAAATTTATATCCACAGTTCCCACATGCAGGTGCACCATCGTAACTAGGATTTCCACATTCGGGACATTTTTTCACAGCCTAACCTCCATTAAATTTAACTTTTATTATTTATAATATTTAAAACTAAATGTTTTTTAATCAGTGGATATAAATAATATGTAAGTGTGATAGTATGGCAAAACCTGAAATTATAAACTTTGATAACATAAATTATGCAATTTATAAAGTTGGTACTTGGAAAAATCATTATGAAATAAATCAAATTGGATTGTCTAGAGAAATTCCTGTTACTAATGCTACATTACATCATGTTAAACTAAGTATGGAGGAAATTAGAAAATCTGAATTTGACATTGATAATAAAACTGTTAACGGATTTGTAGCTATTGCTTTACAGCTAAATCCTAAAATACAAAAAATGGATTTGGATGATGTTATTGCTTTAGAACAAAAAGAATATGAAAGTATTCTTGAAGAATTGGATAATTTAGAATTATTAAGTGATGATGGTTCTGTTTCTTTAGATACTGAAGATTATCTTATTTTCAAATTGGAAAAAGAGTGTCATGTAACCAATTCAATTCCTGCTAATTTGCATACTAAAAAATATTATGTTGATGAATTAAAAAGAATTGAAAAGTCTTTAAGTTAAAAAGCATCCAATGTTACTTTTTTATCTCTTTTTAATTCTTTTGGAGGATTTACCGCTACAAACTCAATGCCTTCTTTTTCTATTAATTCTTTAGCATCTTCTCCAAGTGATGGTGCTACAAGCAAACCTCTGATTTTCTTTTTTTGGACAAGACATTCTTTTAAATAATCATTGTCATCATCTTCAAAATCAGTAAGATATCTTTTCAGTTGTTTTACAGCACTTACTCCTGCTTTACGTGCTTTTAATTCCAAAATCATCAGGTTGTTATCACAATCTTTTCCTAAAATGTCTATAAAACCGTGTTCAACACTGTATTCTCTTGCTGTTGGCTTGAAGCCTTCTTCAATCATATGGGGTTTTTCCATAATCATGTCTCCCATATCTTTTTCATAACCTGCCTGTTCAAGTTCTTCAAAGTCTTCAATGTTTGCATAAGTTATGTATTGGACTTTTCTAATTTCAACAGTTAATAATTCTTTAGGTGTTCTTCTGTGGCTTTCTAAAATTAAGTTATTGTCCTGGATATATCCTCTTGTTTTGGATTTTGGAGGTTGCCAATTTACAGGCTCTACTTTTTTTTCCTGATGTATTAAAAATGAACCGTCTGGTTTTATTAGGATTATACGTTCTCCCCAATTCAATTCACTTAATGCTCTTCCCTCATAATTGACTTTACAGCAGGCATATATTGTAATTGTAGCTCTTTTTCTTAATGCTTCTTCTATTAAACCGTAAGCATCTTCACAATTTGGGTTCTCTAGTATTTTATATTTCATTAAAATAAGATTACTGTAGTTTAGTTTAAATATTTTATTATGGAAATTATTATCATGGATTTAGATGATTATTTTATTTCAAAGCGTGAAGAATATATTATGGATTCTTTCAAATTCCAAAGTGGAGATGTATTAAATAATGTTTCTGTAGAGTATATGACCTTTGGAACTCCAAAATATGATGATAACGGTTGTATTAATAATGCTATTGTATACTGTCATGGTTCTTTGGGAAATTATGCTTCAGTTAGCAAATTATGTCCTTTATCTTATACTGGAGGTCCTTTTGATAAAAATGAATTCTTTATTATTTCGCTTTCTGAATTAGGTGCTCCAGGTTCATGTAGCCCATCAACAACTAATTTAAATAATTCATTTCCAAAGTATAGTATTGAAGATATGGTTAATTTTCAAAATAAGTTCTTAAAAGACAAATTCGGAATAACTCATGTTAGGGGGATTATTGGGAACTCCATGGGGGGTTTTGTAGCTTTGACATGTGCAGTTCTATATCCTGACTATGCGGATTTCATTATTTCCGGAGCAAGCGGTTATAAAGTAGCGGGACGCAATTATATTTTATCAAAATTAGTTGATGAGATTATTTCAACTGACGGGGATTATGATTCTGGAAAAAATACTTCTTCATTAGTTAGAACCCTAAGACTGGCTACTCAGGCGGTTTACAGTTTCGGAATTTCAAAGGAAGCTCTTCATAAAATTCCGAATAGTCAATTGGATGTGGAATTTGATGAATTTGGAGATGAAGGATTGCTTGACAGCATTTTTGATGTTAAATATTGTAATGACGCAACTCTGGATTATGATATTGAAAAGGATTTGAATAAAATAAGATCTAAAGTTTTAATAATTGGAATAAATCAGGACCAGTATTTCCCTCCAAATTTAGATGCAATTCCAATGCATAATTTAATTGAAGATTCTGAATTGATTATTTATGATTCTAATTTGGGTCATATCGGATTTCGAGAACTTGAAACAATTGAAGAAGAATTGTCCGAATTTATGAAAAATTTCAGGTGATGGTATGGATGTTAGGATTGTAGATTATGGAGAAAATGCTGATGGGGGATTTATTAGCTATAACATAAGTGGATTATCCCAAAATCAATTGGAATTTTTAAATAATAATCTTGATGACGAAACACAAATCACAAATGATAATTTGATATTAAAAACAAAATTTAAAAAAGAGTTTTTCCCATTTCAAAGCAGAGAATCCAAAATCAAAGTTGAAGATTTTATTTCAAGAGAAGAAATTGAAATGGCAATATTTTTATCTAGTTTTTTAGAAGATATGGATTAAAAAAAGTTTTCAAGTAGCTAGAGTTATTCCAGCTATTTTGATACTTTTAACATGTGTTGGGTAGCTTTTAAGGATTTTTCAGCTATTTCTTTTGGAACAGTTACTTGAGGTTCTTCGTTTTTAAGTGCATTTCTTACTTTTTCTAAAGTATGTAATTTCATAGTGCTGCAGATAGCTCCTTCAAGTAAAGGATATAATTTTTTACCTGGAATTTCACTTTCAAGTCTGGTAATCATATCAATTTCAGTACCAATTACAAATTCCCTTTTGTCGCTTTGAGCAATATATTTTAACATTCCGCCAGTTGAAAGGACTTTGTCACATGCTTCCTGAACATCCATATTACATTCTGGATGGCAAATTATTTCCGCATCTGGGTGCTGTTTTCTTTTTAATTCAACATCTTCAATATGGAATAGTTTATGAACATAACAGTGTCCGCCTTTTGGAACAGGTATAATTTCTTTGGAAGTTTGTTTAGCTACATTGTTGCCTAAATTGTTATCCGGTCCAAAGAGTATTTCATCTTGAGGTAAACTTTCAGTAACTTTTAGTGCATTAGCTGAAGTACATAATGTGTCTGCGTGTTGTTTGGCTTCAGCAATACTGTTTACATAAAGAATTACTCCTGCATCAGGATGTTCTTCTTTTGCTTTTAATAATTCGTCTTCCGGTAACATATGTGCCATAGGACATTCTGCCTCCAAATCTGGAATTACGATTTTTTTATCCGGATTTAAGATATAAGCTGTTTCAGCCATAAAGTCTACTCCACAGAAAATAACTAAGTCTTTATCTTCTATTTCGGCAGCTTTCATACATAATTCTAATGAATCTCCAAGGAAATCAGCTATTTCTTGAATTTCTTTAGGCTGATAATTATGTGCAAGAATTATTGCATTTTTTTCATCTTTCAATTGTTTAATTTCATCTTGTAAAGACCCACTCATTATTTCACCTGTTGTTAACATACTTTCTAATTTCATTAGTAATAATTAACTTATATTTTTCTTTTTTATTAAAGTCTTTTATCCAAAAGGATATTTTCAGTGTGCTTTCTTCAAAATTAATGCCTTTTGAAAAAACTTGAGCTTTTGGATTTTTTAAAATACCTTCCTGTCCGTTTATAAAATCTAAAATATGTATTTTAAATTCTTCAATGTCTATATTTAAATCTATTCCAACAATCAGATTTACTCTGTGTCTTTCTTTTTTGTTATATTGTAAATAAGTATTGTTGGTTAGTATGGAATTTGGAATATTACTTAACACTCCATTGTCATCTCTGATAGTTGTTGACCTGAGGCTTATTGTTTCTACAGTTCCTTTCATTTCTTTGATTTCAAGAGTATCTCCGACTTTGACACTTCTGCCCATTATTAACAAGATTCCTGAAAAGAAATTGGATATGAGATCTTTAGCTGCAAAACTCACAGCAATACCTACAATTCCTAAACTTAATAATGTTCCTGCCAGATTTATATCAAATATTTGCAATATGGACATTAATGCTATGAAATAAATTATATAATTTATAATGTCTCTGATAAGATAAATCAAAGTAATGTCTTTTTTAAATCTCTTCATTTTATTCATTAAATAAGCTACAAGTCTTACAATAATGCTTGTAGTAATTATAATTAATAAAATAATGATTATTTTTGAAATAGGGTCTTCTAACATATCTATAATATTCATATTATGCACTTAAAATTTCTATTGTCATTAAATCGTCTGCAACTTCAACATTTTCAAAAACTTTTTTAGCTTCCTTTAATAAATCCTCTGTGTCAGTATATCTGGTACTGATGTGAGTTAATACTAATCGTTTAGTGTTGGAACATTTGGCTATTGTAGCAGCATCCTGTGATGTTGAATGGAAATTTTCTCTAGCTTTATCATCATCTTCAAGCGTGTATGTTGACTCATGGATTAGCAAAGTACTGTTTTTTGCAAATTCAATCATTTCTTCACATGGTCTGGTATCTCCGGAGTATGTGATTTTTATTCCTTTTCGGGCATCTCCAAGAACTTGTTCGGGCTTTATGATTTTTCCGTTTACTTCAACTTCTTCACCATTGTGCAATTTTCCAAAAAGAGGGCCTACGGGAACACCAAGTTCAATAGCTTTATTTCTCAAAAATCTTGGTTTTTTCTTTTCTTCTATTGAATATGCAAGGTTGGTTACATTATGCATAACTTCCTGGGATTTAAGGATATATTCATCAGTTTCAAGTATTGTTCCGCTGCTGATTTCTATAAATTCAATCGGAAAATCAAATTTGCAATAACCTAATGAATATATTGCATTTTCAACTTTTTTAAGACCTTTTGGCCCATATATTGTTAATGGTTTTTCTCTTCCTCTGAAATTCAGGGATTGCAGAAGTCCTGGAAGGCCCAATATATGATCTCCATGATAATGGCTAATGAAAATCTTGGATATTTTCATCGGACTTATCTTTGCATATATCAGCTGTCTTTGGGTGGATTCTCCGCAATCAAACAACATAACTTCACCAAAGGCTTTTAAAATTATCCCCGGGTGGTTTCTTGTATATGAATGAACTGCTGAAGATGTTCCTAAAAATGTAATTTCCATTTAATCACTTATATTAATTATAATAAAAATATATATCAACATATAATTTAAAATTTTGGTGATTTTTTGGATAGAATAATTGAATACATGCTTGAAGAAGATGAAGGTTTTGGAGATATTACATCTGAAGCAGTAGTTGATGAAGATAAAACTGTAACTGCTCATATTATTTCTAAAGATGAAGGTATTTTGGCAGGTATTGATATCATTAAGGAAATGTTTGAGTCTAAAAATGTCCAAGTAATTTTTAACTTAAAAGATGGAACTAAAATAGCTAAAAATGATTTGTTAATGTGTTTAAAAGGTGATGCAAGGACAATATTGTTGCTTGAACGTTCTGCACTAAATCTGCTCATGAGAATGAGTGGTGTAGCCAGTGCCGCTGACTATTATGTTAATTTGGTAAATGATTATGATGTAATAATTGCAGGAACACGTAAAACACTGCCAGCTATTGGAAAATTCGATAAACAGGCATTAAAAATAGGCGGTGTAGATACACACAGATTCTCCCTTGATGATATGGTGTTGATTAAGGATAATCACATAGCCAGTGTTGGAACTCCTTTGGAAACACTTTTAAAAGCTAAAGAAAATGTTAGCTTTTCTAAAAAAATTGAAATAGAAGTTGAATCCCTAAAAGATGCGGTTGATTGTGTTGAAAATAAAGCAGATATTGTAATGTTGGATAACATGTCTCCTAAAGAAGTTGAAGAAGTTTTAGAAGAGTTAATCAAATTAAATATTCGTGACAATTCTTTAATTGAAGTTTCTGGAGGAATCACTGCTGAAAATATTGTGGATTATGCTAAATTGGGAATTGATATAATTTCTCTTGGTGCTCTGACTCATTCAAGCAGAAGTTTAAACTTTTCTTTAAGAATACTAGAGGATTAAAGAATGTCTGTTGTAAATAAGTTCAACCAAAAAGCTAAAGAATATGATAGTGAAAGAAGAGCTTTAATACCATGTTTTGATGATTTTTATGGAATAGCTATTGATTGTATTGATTTTAAAGGAGATAATCCGAAAGTTTTAGATTTAGGTGCTGGAACTGGTATTTTATCTCAATTTTTGCTTGAAAAATATCCAAATGCAGAAATTGTCCTTATTGACCTGGCTGAGAAAATGCTAAAAGAGGCCGAAAAAAGATTTGAAGGAAATGATAATATTTCATTTATATGTGACGATTATATAACTCATGAATTCAACACAAAGTTTGATATAATCATATCTTCTCTTTCCATTCATCATTTGACTGGAACGGAAAAGAAAGTTTTAATTGAAAAGTATTATGATTTATTAAATGATGGTGGAAACTTTGTCAATGCAGATCAGGTTTTAAATCCTAATAAAGGTGTTGAAGATTATTTTAAATCAAAACTTGATGAACATACTGGTGAAATTAGTGAGAAAGCTTATGGAGAGGCTAAAATTAGGAGAACTTATGATAAACCCAGCTCTGTGGATTTTCAGTTGGAATGTTTAAAAAATGCAGGTTTTGACCGTGTTGGAATTCCTTATAAATATTATGTTTTTGCAGTATTTTGGGCTAAAAAATGATAAATTTAATAATATATAAAAATCATAATTATTAAAGATAGATGATTATTATTTTTTTTACAATGGTGATTTAATGGTAAAAATGGCTAAATTAGCTTTGGAAGATGGTACAGTTTTAAAAGGTGATGGTTTCGGTTATGAAACTACTAAGGTAGGGGAACTTGTTTTTTCAACTGGTATGGTTGGTTATACTGAATCTTTAACTGATCCTTCTTTTAAAGGAGAAATATTAATGTCTACTTATCCTTTAGAGGGAAATTATGGGGTAAGTGAAGAATGGTATCAGTCAGATAAAATTCAAGCTGAAGGTTTTGTTGTAAGGGAAGTTTGCAGAGAAGTTTCTAATTTTTCATCACAAAAAACTTTAGATGATTTTTTAAATGAATTTGAAACTCCTGGAATTAGTGGAATCGACACACGTGATTTAACTCTTAAAATTCGTGAAGAAGGTTCAATGAAAGCAGCTATTTCAACTGAAGACATTCCTGACAGTGAATTAATAGAACTTGCACGTGCTCAACAAAGCATTATTGATATTGACGTTGTGCCGCAGGTATCTACTAAAGAAATTAAAGTTTTCAATGAGGATGCCAACAAAAAAGTAGCTTTAATTGACTGCGGTGTTAAGAAAAATATTATAAACAACTTTTTGGAACGTGGAATAGGAGTTGTTTTGTTCCCATATGATACTGATTATAAAACTATTTTGAATTACTCTCCTGACGGTTTGATGATTACTTCAGGACCAGGAAATCCTGATAGGGTACATGAAACTATCAGCACAGTTCAAAAATTATCTGAAAGATTACCTATTTTTGGAATTTGTATGGGTCAGCAGTTAGTAGCTAAATCTTTTGGAGCCAGATCTTACAAAATGAAATTTGGACACAGAGGGGCAAATCAGCCGGTAAAAGATTTGAAGACAGGTAAAGTATATATCACTTCTCAAAATCACGGATTTACTATTGATAAAGAGTCTATTAATGAGACTGACTTAGTTTTAACTCAAGTAAATCTTAATGATGGAACTCCTGAAGGTTTTTCACATAAGGAATTGCCTGTTCACTGTATTCAGTACCATCCTGAAGCAGGACCTGGTCCAAATGATACAAGATATGTTTTTGATAAATTTAGTCAAATGATGGATGAATATTAAGATTACCATTTTATAATAAAAATTAATGAGGATTACAAAATGCCTATTGATAAGGATATTAAAAAAGTATTAATAATCGGTTCTGGACCTATTCAAATTGGTCAAGCAGCAGAATTTGATTATTCTGGTTCACAAGCATGTAAATCACTAAGAGAAGAGGGAATTGAAACTGTCCTTGTTAACAGTAATCCTGCTACTATTCAAACTGATATGGATATGGCAGATACTGTTTATACCGAACCATTAACTCCTGAAATTGTCTCAGAAATTATTAAAAAAGAAAATGTCGATGCAATTTTACCGACTATGGGTGGACAAACAGGATTAAATATAGCTACAGGACTTGGAGATTTAGGTTTACTTGACGGAATTAAAGTTTTAGGTTCTGATATTCAGACAATTAAAGATGTGGAAGACCGTGATTTGTTCGGTCATTTCATGGATAAACTTAACGAACCTATTCCAAAATGTCATGCTGTAGAAAGTGTTGAAGAAGCTATAGAAGCAGTAAAAGACATTGGTTATCCAGTAATTGTAAGACCTGCATTTACACTTGGAGGAACCGGTGGTGGAGTAGCTTACAATGAAGAAGAATTAATTGAAATAGCTACTCATGGATTGGATATGAGTTTCATTAACCAGGTTCTTATTGACGAATCTGTTTTAGGTTGGAAAGAATTCGAATATGAAGTAATGAGGGATAAAGAAGACACTTGTATCATTGTATGTAACATGGAAAACATAGACCCTATGGGAATCCACACTGGTGAAAGTGTTGTTGTAGCTCCTGCTCAAAATTTAAATGATAGGGATTCACAGGCATTAAGAGATGCTTCCATTAAAATTATCAGAGCTTTAGGTATTCAGGGAGGATGTAATATTCAATTTGCAGTTAATCCGGAAACCGGAGAATACAAGGTAATTGAAGTAAATCCAAGGGTAAGTAGAAGTAGTGCACTTGCATCTAAAGCAACAGGTTATCCTATAGCTAAAATTTCTTCTAAAATAGCTTTGGGAATGACTTTAGATGAAATTAAAAATGATATTACTAAAGAAACACCTGCTTCCTTTGAACCGGCTATTGATTATGTAGTTGTAAAAATCCCAAGATGGCCATTTGATAAATTCAGAGGAATCAACCGTGAAATAGGAGTTCAAATGAAAGCTACCGGTGAAGTAATGGCAATCGGTAGAACATTTGAAGAAGCAATTCAAAAAGCTATCAGATCACTTGATATGGGTCATGACGGATTTGAATATGTTGAATACACTGAAGATGATTTGGCCAATCCGACTGATGAGCGATTATTCCAGTTATATTCAGCCATTAAAGACGGAATGGATTTGGATAAGATTCAGAAATTAACCAATATTGACAAATTTTTCCTATACAAAATCAGAAACATTGTTAATTTTGAAAATGAAGTTACAGAAGAAAAATTAAACGATGCTGACTTCCTGAGAAAAGCTAAACAGATGGGATGTTCAAACAAAAGATTAGCCGCCCTATCTAATCAGACTGAAGAATACATTAGAAACTTACTTAACAGATTCAATATAAAACAGTCCTATAAAATGGTTGATACCTGTGCTGCAGAATTTGAAGCTAAAACACCATATTATTACAGTACATATGATTCAGGTAACGAGCTCAAATCATCCAATAAAAAGAAAATCGTTATTTTAGGTGCGGGTCCTATCAGAATAGGTCAGGGTATTGAGTTTGATTACTGTTGTGTACATTCCTCACTTGCTCTAAAAGATGAGGGAATTGAAACTATTTTAATCAACAACAATCCGGAAACTGTAAGTACTGATTATGATATTTCTGATAAACTGTTCTTTGAACCTATCACTTTTGAAGATGTGATGGGTATTATTGATCAGGAAAAACCTGATGGAGTTATTGTTCAATTTGGTGGTCAAACTTCAATTAATTTGGCAGTACCATTAGCTAATGCTGGAGTTAAAATATTGGGAACTCCATATGAAAGTATTGATGGTGTTGAAGACAGGGAATTATTTGCAAAATTATTAAATAAATTGCATATTCATCAGGCACCATATGGAACAGCTAATTCCTTTGAAGAAGCTCGTGAAATTGCAGAGAGAATTACTTTCCCTGTTTTAGTACGTCCGTCATATGTTATTGGTGGAAGGGCTATGGAAATTGTTTATGACAATAATGAGCTTGAAAAATATATGAAAGAAGCTGTAAAAGTCTCACCTGAACATCCGATTTTAGTAGACAAGTTCCTTGAAGATGCTATTGAATTGGATGTGGATGTATTGTGTGACGGTGAGGAAGTATTTATAGCAGGAATTATGGAACATATTGAGGAAGCGGGTGTTCACTCCGGAGATTCTGCTTGTGTAATTCCACCGCAAACTATTCCTGAACACATTCTCAACACTATTCGTGAATACAGTACTAAATTAGCTTTGGAATTGGATGTTAAAGGTTTAATGAATATTCAGTATGCAGTTAAACTTGATGAGGAAATGGTTTACATTATTGAAGCTAATCCTCGTGCAAGTAGGACAGTTCCATTTGTAAGTAAAGCTATTGGAGTGCCATTAGCTAAAGTAGCTACATGGATTATGACTGGAGCTAAATTAAAAGACTTTAATTTAACTAAAGAAATAAAAATAGATCATGTTGCTGTAAAAGAATCTGTTTTCCCATTCTTAAAACTTCCGGAATCCGATACAGTACTTGGACCTGAAATGAAATCCACTGGTGAAAGTATTGGTGTAGATGAAAACTTTGGAATGGCATTTTACAAATCCCAGCTTGCTGCAGGTATGGATTTACCAAAAGAAGGTAAAATCTTTATCAGCGTAAAAGAACAGGATAAAAAGAAAATCCGTCCAATTGCTGAAAAAGCAGCTAATTTAGGTTTTGAACTTGCAGCAACTAGCGGAACTGCTGATGCGGCAAAGGGTGTTGACATTGAAAAAATTAAAAAAGTATCTCAAGGATCTCCAAACATCAGGGATGCAATTTTAAACAAGGAAATTGATCTGATTATCAACACTTCAGAAGGTAAACAGTCTGCTCAGGACGGATATATAATCAGACGTTTAGCTATTGAACTTGGTATACCTTATGTTACTACCTTGTCTGGAGCTAGAGCTGCTTTAAATGCTATTGAAGCTGTTCAAAATAATGAAATTACAGTAAAATCTTTAAATGAACATATTGATGGAGAATAAGGTTAATTATTATATAAATAATCTTTAATGTCTATTCCACAATATGGACATTCTTTTTCTTTATTTTTTAATTTACGCCTACATTTAGGACAATAATTTAATTTAACAGGATATTCCTTATTTAAGTCTAATTTTTTATCAATGTCTATTCTTAAGCTAATCATTGTTTTTAGAGCATTCATATCCCAGTTATTATCCATCAGCTTTTTTTTATAGTAATAAGCTTCAGTCATACTTTTATAGTATCCAAAAATAGTTTCTCCTTTCTGTACAAAAAATTCCCGTTTTTTATGGTCAAAATGAATTTTACCTTCTCTTTCCTCTTTATTTATTTTGCTTCCTTTGATTCGGCCTTTGGGTCTTTTTTCAGGAAAAGGAGGTAATTTCATATTTTCGTATTTATTTTCTAAATCTGATTCAACAAGCAAATCATAATCAAAATTACAGTAAAAAAGAGCGTCTCTTTCATATAAAGCATCAGATAACTTTTTAAACTCACCATAGTCTTTATTATTATATTTTATCCGATACACATTTCCGGATTTTACAATATTTCTGTAAAGATATCTTATTTCTTGTGAGTTAATAGTAATCATTCCTATTATGCTTAAAGAAAGGCGTAAAGGCCATATTTTGGGAGGTATAAAAAGTGTTCTAATTTCTTTTTTGAAGTTAATTGAGGTTGTATTTATATTAATTAAAATATAGCCCTTCACCAGAATAATATATTTTCTTATATTTTTATAAAACTTTCCATTCAATAGGTAATCTATATATAAAACAAATTAGAAAACTTTTTTTTAATGTTAACAATTAAAGATGGGATTGTATTAAAGGGAGAGGATTTAACTCCAGTTCGTGAAAACATTGTCATTGATGATGGCAAAATTATAGAAATGGCTAAAGATGTCTGTGAAGGTAAAATTATAGATGCCACAGATTCAATTGTCTGCCCAACTTTCTTAAATGGCCACACTCATATTGGAGATTCCATAATTAAGGATGAAGGTTACGGATTATCATTGGGGGAAATGGTCAAACCTCCAAATGGCGTTAAACATAAAGCACTGGCTAATGCTGAAGACGGCGAAATAATTGATGCTATGAAAAAGTCAATGTGGGATATGTTCGAATCAGGGACAACTCATTTTATTGATTATCGGGAAGGCGGAATTAAAGGTGTTGAGCTTTTAAGAAAGGCTTCTAAAAATTTACCTGTAACTCCTGTTATTCTTGGCCGTGACGATAGTTTCTATGGGCAAAATCCTGATTTGAGAAAAGTTAAAATAGCTATTCGCAAACTTTTAAAATTGGCTGACGGTATTGCATTAAGCGGATTTGGTGAGATTAGTGATGAAGTAGCTAGTTTAATAACTTCTGAATGTAGGAAAGCAGGTAAAATATCTTCAATTCATGTAGCTGAATCAATGCATCTTCAGGACGATTCCTTAAGGGATTTCAATAAAACTGAAATTCAAAGGGGAGTGGATGCTGATTTTAATCAGCTGGTTCACTGTACAAATCCGAGAAATAATGATTTGGAATTGATTAAAAATTCAAATGTTGTTGTTTGTCCAAGAGCTAATGCCACTTTAAATGTTGGTGTGGCTCCTTTAAATGAGATGTTTTCTAAAGGAATCAAACCCCTGCTGGGCAGCGACAATTTAATGTTGAATTCACCTAATTTGTTTAGGGAATTGGAATTCAGCTTAAAGATAATGTCTGTTTATTACAAAAATTACTTGAATCCTAAAGATTTATTGAAAACTGCAACAACCAATATCTGTAATTTTGAGATTAACCGATATATTGAAAAGCAGGTTATTGATGTTAATCAGGAAGCAAACTTATTTATTTCTAAAAAATATTCAAAAAATCCTTATTTAAATATTATAAATCGTTGTGGAACGAAAGATATATTATATATTATGAACAGAGATATTCATATTAAAAATGTTTGATATAAATAAAACATAAAGTCAAATTACTTGGGAGATGGAAACATGTACAAAAAAATATTAGTCCCAACTGATGGGTCAGAATTTGCTCAAAAAGCTGAAAAACATGCATTATTTTTAGCTAAAACTACTGGTGCTGATATTTATGCGCTTAGTGTTACTGAAAATAATTTTGTTAACGGGCTTCCATTGGATGATGAGGTATATCAATTAAACCAATTACTCAAGCAACGTTCTGAAGATAATATAAAAGAATTTGAAGAAATGGATGAAACTTCAGGTATAAAATTCCATGGAATTATTAGGGAAGGTTCACCAGCTAAAACTATCTTGGAAGTAGCTAAAGAAGAAGACATTGATTTGATTGTTATTGGTAGTTCTGGTAAATCCGGATTTGACAGATTTATAATGGGTAGTGTTGCTGAAAAAGTAGTTAACGCTGCTAAATGTGCGGTGTTGGTTATTCACTAATTTTTCAACATTCCCTTTTTTTATATTTTTAATAAACTATTTTAAGGTGTTTATCATGTTAGTAAAAAGAGCTATGTCTAAAAATGTTGTTAGTGTTTCAGTTCCTGGAAACCGTGAAAAAGTTTTAGACTTAATGAGGAAAGAAGATAAAGCGGTTCTTCCTGTTGTTAAAGGTGACACTAAACAGCTAGTGGGATTAATAACTCGTTCAGATTTAATTGTCAATCCTGATGAAGAACAAATAGCTATTTTAATGAGTACTGATTTGGTTACTGCAAGTCCTGATGACGATGTTAAGGATGTAGCTAAAAAAATGATTGATAATAATGTTAGGAGAGTTCCTGTTGTTGATGATAATGGTGATTTGGTAGGTATTATCACTTCCTTTGATTTGGTATCCAATGCATTAATTAAACTTGAAAGTGATGATCCTGTTGAAAATTTCATGATTACTACAGTTCCAACAACATGGTATAAAACTCCTCTAAATGTTGCATTTGAAACTATGAAACAGTTCGGTCTTAAATCTGTTTTAGCTTTAAATGATTCTGCTAAATTAGTGGGTATTTTAACTGAAACTGATTTTATTGAAGAATCAGAAATTATCTCAGAACGTAGTGAACACAGTTCTACAGTAGGAACCGAAGGAGATAAATGGTCCTGGGACAGTACTTCTGTTTTATATATTGAGAAAAATTGTTTAAAATTCACTGACAAGCTTGTTGAAGATGTTGGTACACATAAAGTTGAAGTAGTTAATTCTAAAACTAAAGCATCTGACTGTGCTAAAAAAATGAAAACATTAAATATTGAACAAATTCCAGTTATTGGTGTGGAAGGAGAGTTAATAGGGCTTGTAAGAGCTAGTGATTTAATTAAAGCTTTAGTGGATTAAGTGTGGTGTATATGGCTCTTAATCCAGTTTTGGTAATAAAAGTTATGGATGGGAATTCTGTTGGTGTTAGAGCAAGACTTAAAGATGATTATGTTGAACATGAAATTGTCTTGAATTCAGTACTTGCTTATTACTGGGCCAATGATTTCCCTCCTGTTGTAAAATTTTTAGAACTTTTTGAATCTGTTATAAAAAGAACCATTAATGAGCTAATGCCTCATAAAAACTTAAATTTAAAATATGAAGTTAAGGCAGATGCAAAACTTGAAGATGCATCTGAAATAGAAATTAATTTGATTGAAGTTGAAGCTGATGGTGTTGGCTTTAAAATTGACGGAAAACAATTAGTTCTTCAGGGCTTTAGAAACACTGATAATCCTGAAGAAAAAAATTACACATTCGCTGAAAGTTTTGATAAAAATATAGAAACGCCTGATATTGTTTTAAAAAAATATGAAGAAATGAAAAACAAATAAGTTTTATACATTTCTTCTTATATCTGGCAATAATTCCATAAACTTATTTAAACATTCTTCTTCTGACTGGAAGTTATTACCTTTAATTAATCCGTTTTCATAGATTATCTGATTTTTGACAGCTATTTTTTTAGAATCGCTTGAAATTACTTTATCTTTTAGCTGATTTTTTGTATTTTCAATATTTATTGTATATGGGAGCTGGTATTCGAAACTACCCTCTGAATAGTCAACAGCAATGCTTTCATCATCATCAATTTTTGATAAATTTAAAGCTACTTTTTTAAAACCTATTGATTTTAATTTAGCGTTTATTTCTTTTAATGTATTTTCATTTGATATTTTATTTAAATTGTCAACTTCACATAGGGCAAGCCCATTATTATTTCGAACTTTGACGATTTCACACTCTGTTTTTTTATAGATGTAATCTTCACTGTCACTGATCTGTTTAATATTTTCTCTGGTCATTCTGGTGTTGGTAGGCAGTCGGGTTCCAAGACAGGTAGTTGATCTTGAAAATGGAATACTGTGTCTGTTTAAGTATTCATGAATCTCTTTAGAAGTTAATTTGGCATGAATAAAAGGACTTTCAATATTGTTTTTATATGTAATTAGTATTCCTGGTCTATCTAAAACCAAATCGCTTATATTATTTCCGTCTAAAACAGATTCATAACCGTTTTTTTCAGCATACTTTTTAATATTCCCATACATTAAATCTCTGCATACAAAACATCTGTCTGATTTATTGGCCAGTAAATTTTCATGTTCGTAGAAATTCAAATCAATAATCTGATGTCTGATTCCAAATTCTTTAGCTGTTTTTTTACAGTGTTTGATAAAACCTGTAGGAAATATGTGATTATCAATAGTTATAGCTATTGGGTCATCACTAACTTCAGATGCAAGATATGCAAGTAATGTACTGTCTGCACCTCCGGAAAAAGCTATTGCAACTTTACGATTTTTAAGTGTGTTTTTTACTTTTTCAACTTTTTCATCTAGATTCATTCTATCACACGTGTTATATACCTTATTAAAGATTTTGCATCCTCTTTTTTAATATCCTCGCAAAAACGAATAAAGGTAACTAATCGATTCTTTGTATCATCATCTAATTTTGAACTGTTTAATGTTTGTGCATAATTTCTTTTTGGATAGAATGTGGATTTGGCAATGGAAAGCAATTCATTCTTTTCATCTTCAGTAATGATATTTTCTTTTACGGCTTTTGTAAATGTATACTCCATATTGATTAAAGGCTCGGATAACTGCTCTAAAGTTTCACTGTCAAGCATAACTGCAACATCATCATCAGAAGTTACTTTTCCAGTTGCATACTGTTCATAAACATAACCGATTCCTTTCATACCTAAAGTATCCAGTTCTGAAGCTCTTAGGGCACCCATACTGGATGATCCAACAACAGTTATTCCTTCATCAATTGCTTTTAGGATTTCTCTATGGGCAACTGCAGAATTCTGATGAAAAACACCGTCAATTATTCCAATAATGTCAGGATGTTCTTTAATGGCCAATCCAAGATCTCCACGTTTGATGGGTTTTTTATAAATAACTTCAACATCGTCGTGATTATCCAATATTTCTTTTGCTTCATCAAATGAAAGTGATAAACCCGTATAAATTATTATTTTAACCATATGAATCTAAAATTTTAAACAGCGGTCTCCTGCACGGGTATTGTCTAGGGAATAGAGTTCCATTGTAGGAATCACAACACGAACTACGCTTACTCCAAGTTCAGGACGTGTTAAATCAGCATATAATATTTTATCTAATCCGTTTTTTGCTAATTCATCTTTAACAATTTCAATGTCCTGATTTATGGAATTGGTGCTTTTATCTTCAATATCACTAAAAGATATTTTATTTTCTTCGTCTTCAAAATATTGGCTATTGATTCTTTTCATACGCTCATAACCAGCTTTACGTGCAAAATCAGCTCTTACAGTATCTTCACGAGCACCCTGAATTTGTGTTGCTCTGCTTTGAGCTACTTCAGTAAGGGCACGTAAAACAGCTATTTCGGGATTGAGATGAGTTCCAATACCTAAAGACAATAATCCAGCATCTTTTAAAACAGTATCGTCTGCAGATGAAGCTATTGTAGGAACGCCCACATCTGCAGTTAAATCCATTAGCTTAATGTTAATTCCATTTTCTTTGTATTTATTAAGAATTTGATTAATACTGTCACTGTCAATACTTTCAAGGTCGATTTGTTTTGAATTTTTATGGGTAAGTTCAAAAATACTCCATGCATCTCTTTCAATAACTTCGAAAATCCCGTGTAAAATAGCTTCTTCTAAAATATTTCCGGAAGCTAATCCATTGGTATTTCCTTTAAATAAACCCTGAACATTATTTTCAGGAACATAAGGGTGGTATATAGCATTAGATGGAATATAGTAATCTTCTCCAGAAATCAGATCTCTTGACATGCTCCATTCCAAATTCATTGTGTCAAGCAAATCTTTGCTGAAATCTTTCGGTAAATTTAGAGAAATAGGATCAATATAATTTCCGTCTATTTCATTTAAAGTTGCAATAAAAGTTTCATCACTTTCCTGCTTTTCAGCAGAGTATCTTTCAAAACCCTCCATCATAGCTGAAGCTTTAGCATGGTCTGGGGTAATTCCTTTACCTCCATATATGCTTATTCCACCATCCTGAGCAGTAGGTCTGATAGCTGAAAAAACAGGAATTCCAATTCTGTCCAAATGGGTTATTTCAGTTATACGAGTTATTCCGGCTATTTTTGTTTTGCTTTCATTGTTTTCGATTGTTTTTGAAGGAGGTATTACCCTGTGTGTCCCTTTAAAAAATGTTATTTCTTGATTTTCCATTGTCCATTATCCTATTAAAATCTTTATTATGCCTTCAACACCTACTGTCATAGAAAGATAAGTCATAATTCCTGAAATAGCAATTGTAACAATCCAGATTAATCCATTCCATCTAAGTACTTTACTGCCGTCTAAATTCCAAATAGGAATCAAGTTAAATGTAGCTAAATAGCTGTTAATAGTAAATCCAAGTGAACAGACAAGGAATATGATTTGCATTGTTTGACTGAAAAATGCCATTGGATAAACTGCAGCAGCTATTAATAGGAATATAATAGCAAGTACTATATTAACTACCGGTCCAGCTATAGATATTATACCATTGGTTCTGTCATCTAAGAAATTTGCATAAGTATAAACTGCTCCTGGAGCTGCAAATACAATTCCGCAAAAGGAACTGGCTAAAGCAATAATCAAACCAACTGGCCAGAGCTGATATTCAGACCAGTAACCAAAATGCATTGCACTGAATTTATGTCCAAGTTCATGGAGAATAAATCCTAAACCTACACCTACCATTACAATAGGTAATATAAAGTACATTGCAGAGAAATCTCTACCTGTATACAATATTGAAAAAGAAAGTGAGATAACGAAAAATGAAATTATTAAGTCCCTCACTTCATTGCTTGTAAATTTAAACATGGTTTTTACATATCTAATTTTATATATAAAAATTTTTTCAGTAAATTGCTTTTTATAGTATATAATATAGCACAATACCAAGTATGATAAAGAAGAAATTTAACCCGTACAGTGAAAGAGCACCTCTTAAGTATTTATCTTCATCAGATTTTGCGTATAAATAATATGTTATGATACATCCGGCTATTAAAACTGGAATAGTTATATAAAGACTGATATATTTTTTAATAATGAAAATAGCTATTGGGATAATGATAGCTATTGTTTGTTTTGCATTCATTTTTTAATTCTCCTTTTTTAATTAGTAATTCCTGTAAGTTCTGTAAATGGGATTGTAGTAAATTGGTAAAGTAATATGAAGAATATGATTAATGCTATTGCTAAATATATTGCTTCTCCTTTTTTGCTTCTGTTTTCAAATGGCAGACATTTGTTGATTTTGTCAGGGAATGTTAGCCATATGAAGCATGCTGTTGTGGATATTAGTAATCCTGCCATGTTTATTATGGATGTTTCGTAGAGGCATTGTGTGTATCCTAAATAGCAGCAGATAGTCAGTACTGGCCAATAGTAGTTAGGTTCGTAGCCAGCTTCATAAACAATTTCTCCATTTTCTTCTAAACTGGAATCGTTAAATGTTTTAAATTTAAGCCCTATTCCTAAAAAAGGCAGTGCAAATATTATTGCTAATAAAATTGATTTTATAATATTTACTCCAGCACACAAACATATCATAAGCACAGATAAAGAGGTGGTTGATGCTCCTAGAAGCATGAATGAGAAAATTTGGAGAGAAAATCCTCTGAAATTAGCGAAGTTGTACAATCCATATTTTTCATCTAATTCGTCACCATAATACTCCACAATCCATACTCCACATGTTCCAAATACAAAAAAAAGAAAACAGAAAAATCCTAACCATGTGATGCTAGATGTAGCTATTGCTAAGAATAGGATTATTCCATAACTTTTGATTGCTCTTTTTTTAATATCTTCTTTTTTTGGAAAATACTTTCTATTGGGATCTAATTTGAATAAACTAAATAGGTTTGTCATTATTTATTCCTCTATCGTTATTTTAAGTCATTAAATACCTGATTAGTAATCTGAGGATTATAAAAACAAAATTTAGCATGTATAATCTCATAGCATATTTTAAGTATTTGTTTTCTTTTGATTGCTTGTAATAAGCATAAGTTATTATTAATCCAATCATTGAAAAAATAATCCATAGATAAGTGTTTAAAAAGCTATGCACTACAAAAATTACAAATGGCACTCCTATTGTAATGTAATTTTTAAAATTTTTGTTCATATTAATTCACCATGTGTTTAAATAAATTTTTAAGTAAAATCCTGAATTTGTAAAATGGAACACAATGAAAAATACAATAAATATTAGTATAATATATAATAAGAATCCTTTTTCGGTTTTATTATTAAATCTTAATAAATTACTTCCTTTATCTGGGAAAATTAAAGCTAAAAATCCCAAACAGGTTATTGCACATAATATTGTTTGATTAATAACATTGTGTTCGAAAATTACTTGTGGAAAACCAATATAACATAGTAACATACTTAATCCAAGATAGATAAATGGCCTATAACCTAATGAGTTGTTATTTCTGCTTTTGTCATTGAAACAATTTGGTCTTAAGCCGATTCCCAGCATAGGTAAAACAAAGATAATTGCTAAAACAAATGCATTTATTTTATTGAAACAACATAAATATGCAATTAAAAACACTCCTAATGTTGATGGAGTAAAACATAAAGTCATAAAGCGTTCTATTGGATAGAATGTTATATACTGTTTCCAATCATGTTTTTTGTAAATTTCTCTTTGATAATAGAAAAATAACACTGGACCAATGGTTAATGAAATATATATTATCATGAAGTATGCGGTTAACCAATGCCATTTAAAAATTAAGAGCATTGCCATAAAAAATAATGCATACATCCAAAATGCTGCTTTTTTAAGAAATGATTTTCTAAAAAACATATTGTCATCTAACATTTTATTAAATTTATTCATATTAACACCCTTCTTAATAAACTGGAACTTCTGCAATTTCAAATAAATAATTGGCAGTAGTTTTTTTCACTGCTTTATTAAAATTACTCCATATTGGATGTCGGAGAGTATCTGTTGATAGACAGTTTAAACCAAGACCCATTAGACCAAAACTCACTGCGATAACTGTTGAAACAGTTTAACTCATTTTTCATTCATTATGCAGGTCTGTATTGTGTTAAATCCTGCTTGTGCATCAATTAATATTCCGGTATTTATTTTCTCAGTTTTTTCAAATAATGTACTATATATAATAATTTTAAATAAATATATATAATTTTTATCTAAATTTTCAACGAGTTATAATAAATAGTTGTTATTTGATTGTTATTATTTTGAATATTTTCCTATTTTTAACATGATTTGTTGATTACTAGTTATTTTTTTTAATTAGTAATTCCTGTAATTTCTGTAAATGGGATTGTAGTAAATTGGTGGAGTAATATGAAGAATATGATTAATGCTATTGCTAAATATATTGCTTCTCCTTTTTTTGTCCTGTTTTCAAATGGCAGGTATTTGTTGATTTTGTTTGGGTATATTAGCCATATGAAGCATGCTGTTGTGGATATTAGTAGTCCTATTATGTTTATTGGGGATGTTTCGTAGAGGCATTGTGTGTATCCTAAATAGCAGCAGATAGTCAGTACTGGCCAATAGTAGTTAGGTTCGTAGCCTGCATCATAAACAATTTCTCCATTTTCTTCTAGGCTGGAATCGTTAAATGTTTTAAATTTAAGGCCGATTCCTAAAAAGGGCAGTGCAAATATTATTGCTATTAAAATGGATTTTATAATATTTACTTCAGCACACAAACACATCATAAGCACAGATAAAGATGTGGTTGAAAATCCTAAAATAGTAAACGCAAATATTTGATAAGAATATCTTCTAAAATTGTTAAAATTGTATAAGTGATATTTTTCATCTAATTCATCACTATAATATTCTATTAAGAATATTCCTCCTAATGCAAATAATAATAACAAGAAAAATAAAAATCCAATCCATGTAAATGGTGATATTAGAATTGCTATTAATAAAAATCCTCCGAATAATTTTATAAATCTTTTTTTCACGGTTTTTTTATCTGCAAAATATTTCTCATCAATATTAAATAAATTAAATAATTTTAACATAGAATCACCTAGGGTAAAGGAACTCCTGTAAAACTGGACCTGTCATTTGTTATTATTAGTTATTGCCTGCTCAAGTCAAATATTGCCGCAGTTTTGCTAATCTTATTAACTGAAGCATTTGAAATAAAAACAGTCTTCTTTTTCATTAAGTATTTTTATCCTGTGTTTAGATTAAATGCTATTTAATAATTTTAAAATAAAAATTATATATGACTGTTGTTCCAATATTTTGAAAGATATTAAAACCAGAAAAATATAATGTTTATTGATGAAAGGTGTAAAAATGGAAATAAATGAATTTCATATTAACAATATTTTAAAAGACATGGAAAAAAAGGAGTATCAGGGTTATTTGCTTGCACAATTTACAAATATTCACTATATTTCAAATTACAGACCTACTAGTTTTGCTTTTTGTGTTATAAAAGAAGATCCAATTATTTATGCATCAAAAATGGATATGGAGATAGCTAATAAAACATCAACAATTGAAGTTAAAGAATTTACTTCATTTTCAGACATGCTTGGAGAGCTTAAAAAGGAAGGAATTTCCAATTTGGCTATTGAACCGAGTTTGGTTTACAGTACATATGAAAAATTCAAAGATTCTTTCAATATAAAATCTGAAACATTTATTGATGCTCAAAGACAAATTAAAACAGCTGATGAAATAGATAAAATCCAAAAAGCAACACAGATTGCTCAAAAAGCATTTGTTGATTTGGATATTTTAAACAATACAAATCCTGAAAATATTGTTGCTCTGGAATTGGACAACTTAATGAGAAAATATGGTGCGAATGGCAGTTCTTTTGATACTATTGTAACAAGCGGTTCAAATTCAAGTCTGCCTCATGCAACACCTCAGGATAAACAGTTGGAAAAACCAATATTGATTGACTGGGGAGCAAAATATCATGGGTACTGTTCAGATAATACAAGAACTATTGTGTATACAGAAAAACAAAATGAAATTTGTGATATTGTAGCAGAAGCTCATGATAAGGCTATAAAAGCAATTAAACCAGGTCTTAAATGCTGTGAAATTGATAAGGTGGCTCGTGATATTATAAGTGAATATGGTTATGGTGATAATTACATTCACTCAACAGGCCATAGTGTAGGTTTGGATATTCATGAAATACCTACATTTTCAACTAAGGACAAAACAGTAATTGAGAAGGGCATGGTTATTACAGTTGAACCAGGAATTTATCTGGAAGATAATTTTGGTGTCAGACTTGAAGATACAATAGCTATTGAAAAAAATAAAGGAAGAATAATTGGTGATTTACCTTTAATTATTGAATAAGTTTTCAAAAATTGATTTAATTTACAACTGAGATTTTATATATTTTAAAGTTGTATTTTAATCTATGGAATCTAAAATTATTTATTCATTATCTTTATTTTTAGAAAATAAACTTTCTGAAGAGCAATTATCCAAAGTCCAGGAATTTTTGCTAAGCGGAGACATTGGGATAGTTGCATCTAAATTTTTAGCTATTTTAATATTTTTTATTTTATTTGCAGATATTGTAATTGGAATATTTATTGTATTTTTTAAAATTTCTGATTTGTCTTTATTTTTACCTTTGTTAATAATTCCTTTTGTTGCCACTTATGTTTTTATAAAACAGGAAAAAAGGGCAGCAGAAATTGAAAAATCAGCTCCTGACTTTTTAAGACAGCTTTCAGCTATGTTAAAAGTTGGTTTAAGTTTTGAAAATGCAATGGAAGATATGTCCAAATATGGTGAAGGGCCTTTATATGATGAAACAAGACGGGCAATTGCTGAGATTAAAGTTGGGCGAAACTTTGATGATGCATGGATGGCTATGGCTCAAAGATTAAAGTCAAAAGAACTTGAGAGGATTTTTACAATAATATTGGGAAGCCGTAAAAGCGGATCAAGTATTGCCAATGTCATTTTTGATGTTTCAAATAATTTAAGGGATATGCTGGCTCTAAAACGCGAAAGAAAATCTTCTGTTATGATGGCAGTTATGTTTTTAATAATTTCTGCAGTAATAGCCAGTCCTTTTGCTTTAGGGATGGTTAGTGTTTACTCCCAGTTTATGCAAAGCTTTGGGAAGCAGACACAGTTAATTTTGGCAGCGCCATTTGCAGGACAGATTTATCTGGTAATTCATTCGGTTTTGGTTGGTTTGATAGTAAGCATAATAATGTATGGGAATGTTAAAAAGGGAATCAAGTTTTCTGTACCGTTGGCTCTGGTTTCTTATGGGATATTTTATCTGATTTCCAATTTTGCAGGTGCTATGTTTTTAAGTTAGGTGATAATATGTTGGATAATAAAGGTCAGACTTCAGCAGAATTTATTTTATTGATTGGCGGGATTATAGTGGTTGTTTTATTGACTTTAATGTTTTACAGGAATTATATCACTGGCCTGTCTGGTGAAATTAAAGGTGAAGAAGTTTCTAACTTTAATAATAAGTTAGATTCTTTATCAAAATATTTTACTTAGTTATGTATGGCATGGACCATATGATAATTATTGCAACTAAACAGGAAGCAATTATTGCTGGAGGATAGAAGAAATAACCAATTACATATCCGATTATGATGGTAACTATTGTTGCTATAAATTCATAATTCTTATCTAGTGCTACTTGCAGAGCAATATTTCCTTTATCTGCATTTTTTAGACTTTCTGAAGTATAGATGTAAATTAAATTAACTAATAGGAAATCCAGTCCATATATTGACTGAGCAAAGAATGAATGGAAGTTATTAGCTACAAAACTTGTCAGATAAGGAAGCAGGGACAATATAAATATTGAAAGTCCACTTGACCAGATGACTTTATAATCAATATAGTTTACGATGCTGAATAAGTTGTTGTGATAGTTCCAGTAGTTAAAACAAACTATGAAACTGATTAAATAAACAATAAATTCCAGATGCAGTTCTCCTAAAGCTTGCCAGCTGCCGTTTGCAGGTGTTGGAATTTCTAAAACAATTATTGTTATTATGATTGCAAGAATTGCATCAATTAATGCTTCAAATCTTTCACTTTCCATTTTTCAACACCTTTTCTATGTATTCTGGCTATAGCTATCCACATTATAACTGCAATTAAACAGCTGATATAAATTCCTGGAATAAAAACACTGTAAGTTAATACAAAACCAATCAGAATTACAGTTAATGGGATTAATGCATATAGATTGTCATAATCTGCTTTTATTAATTTGTCATTATAGGGGTCGCTTTTATGAACAGCCCTAACTGATAAGTTACATGCAATATTTATTCCAATAAACAGTAATCCAAAGCTGGTTTCACTAGCTATTGAATATGCATCCTGTGTTAACCATAATGTAAAATAGGGGATCAATGTTATTTCAAAAATCAGGATTCCATTCAGTATTACTGCAGTATTGTCAATATTTTCTACAATCTGGAATAGGTTGTGGTTGCTGTACCATATGTTGAACAATGTTAAAAAACTGATGAAATAAGCAAGATAATAAGTTTTCAACGCCCAAAAAGCAGCAATTGTTGCACTTTCTGGTTGGGGCAGTTTTAGAACAAGTACAGTCATAGCTATTGCAATTATTGCATCAGCAAATGTTTCAAATCTAGCAGTTTCCATAATATTAATATTTGTTCAGTTAATTACTTTAAATATATGTTTTTTTAATATAATTAAATAAGGTGATAAAATGGATATGTTAATAAATGGTAAACATATTTCAGCTGATGATTTGGCGGAAGTTAAAAATCCATACAATGGGGAAGTTATAGATACAGTTCCTGTTTCCCATTTAAATAATGTGGATTTGGCTATTGATGCTGCAGTTAATGCTAAAGATTCTATTCAGGAAATGTCTGCATTTAAAATTTCAAATAAATTATATGCAGTTTACGAAAAATTAAAAGATAACAAAGATGAATTGGCTGAATTGCTTACAAAAGAGGTAGGTAAACCTATTAATGAGTCTGTTGTTGAAGTTAACCGTTCAATTGAAACATTAAAACTTTCAGCAGAAGAAGCTAAAAGAATTTATGGTGAAACAGTTCCGCTGGATGGTGGGATAAACGGTAAAGGTTTTTTTGCATTTACTCAAAGGGTTCCATTAGGTGTTGTAGCAGCTATAACTCCATTTAATTATCCCCTAAATTTATCAATTCATAAAATAGCTCCTGCTATTGCATGTAAAAATACTGTAATTATAAAACCTCCAATAAATGCACCATTGACAGTTATGAAATTTGCAGAACTTGTAAATGAGGAGTTTCCAGATGGCGTTATCAATACTGTAACAGGATATGGTTCAGAAGTAGGTGATGCACTGGTAACATCTCCTAAAGTAGATAAAATTTCATTTACTGGAAGTGTAGCTACCGGACTGCTTATAGCTTCAAGAGCGGGAATGAAAAAAGTTACTTTGGAATTGGGAGGTAATGATCCTCTTGTTGTTCTAAAGGATGCGGATATTGACAGGGCAGTTAACGGAGTAATGAATGGTGCTTATTTAAATGCCGGACAGGTATGTATGGGCGTTAAAAGGATTATTGTTGATGAGTCAATAGCTGATGAGTTTACGCAAAAATTGGTTAGGGAAACTAAAAAAATCAAAATGGGTGATCCTATGGATAAAAACACAGTATTGGGAACACTTATTGATGAAGATGCTGCTCGCATGGTTGAAGAAACAGTTAATAATGCAGTTAAGGCAGGTGCCAAAATACTGACTGGTGGAAAAAGAGACGGTGCATTTTACGAAGCTACAGTACTGGATAATGTCACTCCGGATATGGATGTTGTTGTAAATGAAACATTCGGTCCAGTTGCACCGATTATAAAAGTAAAATCAACTGATGAAGCTATTAAAGTAGCTAATGATACAGAATATGGTCTTCAGGCAGGAGTATTTACTGAAAACTTTAGAGATGGATTAAGGTGTGCAAATGAAATTGAGGCAGGTACGGTTTTTGTAAATAAACAATCTACATTCAGAACTGATAACATGCCTTTCGGAGGATTTAAAAATAGTGGAACAGGAAAAGAAGGAGTAAAATATGCAGTAGAAGAAATGACTAAGGAAAAATTAATAGGATTAAATTTAAGGTAGCCTATTTTAGAAAGGCTTCTACCAGATTACGTGTTTCATTAAGGGAATCCATAGGAATTCCTTTTGGCATTTCTCCGAGATTTCCTTCAACTTCTTTTAAGATATTTCCGTCCATTCCAAGAAACATTCCTTCACTGGTTGTTTCCATAAATGACTGTGGCGGAAGTAATGACACGCCAACACTGTTTCCTTCTTTTACATTTAAATCATTTGTAACTACAGTTATGGCCCTTTTTCCTAAATTAACATTACATATCATTAAGGAATCTGCATTTGGATGTTTTGTAACACTCATTATTTCTCCAACTTTTATATCAATTCCAATAATCGGATCATTGATGGGACCTAGGGCTAAACGGTCTTTAAGGCCTAAAACAGAGTCTATAAAGAATCTTACTTTAGCTACATTTTCAATTGTTTTTTCCTTATCCTCTTTAGGAGCATTGCTTATAAAAGATTTGTTCCATCCGTCTCCACCTAAACATTCAACAATTTTTTCTCCTTTTTCAATTATTGCTGCAACATCTGGAGAGTTAACTAAATCATCTCCTTCAAGATAAGAGTAACTCAATGATTGGAAATCACTGTTCATGTTTTTTGCTGTTTCAATAGCTAATTTTTTATTCCAGTTTCCTCTAAATGATGCAGTTTGGATAATATTCAAATATTGTTCTCTTGCATGGTTTGCTACTAAAATTCTATAATCTTTACTTGTGTCCCACAATTTATAGTCTCCTTTGTATTCTCTTTAAAATATTTATTTTAATATATTCTTATATTTTTCCTTGTTTTAGGCCTTATTTTGCTTAAAAATTTGTTACATCATAAACTATTTATATTAACAAGTAAATAAATTTAAAATAAGTTAAAGTTATTAATTTACTTTAAGTATAACACGAATTAGATTACATATTGTGGTGTATCAAATGGTGGAAGTTTCAAGTTTAAAAGAATTAGATATTTATACAGTAACAGGACACTATGTCGGAAGAGTGGCTGATGTAATTCTTAATATTAGATTAGGTACAATTTCTAAATTGCAAGTAAGGGCTATTGAACCTGAAAAAAAACAAGTAGGTTTCAGAGACCTTATGAAAAGAAGTTTTCAGGTTGCTCCAGAAGAAGAACATGATGTAAGATCTTTTAAAAATGATTTATTAACTATTGATTTTGATAAAGTTCAAGCTATTGGCGATATAATGTTGATTAATCCAAGAGATATGAAAAAAGTAAGACATGAACCACCAGTGTCTGAAGCCATTTCTCCTAATCAACAATCTCAAATTCCAAAACAAAGTGAGCCTAAAGCACAAACAGAATTTGAAAAATTCTAAGGTTAATTTTTCATCTTTTTTTATTTATTTTTTTTATTTATTCTTGTATTTTTAATTAAATTATTTTTTTTGTTGTGATTTTATGAAAGTGGGAATTATAGGCTGTGGTGCTATTGCTAATATTATAGCTAGTACTATTGTTCCGGAAGATAATAATATAGATATTGAATATTTTTATGATAATGATGTTGAAAGAGCAGAAAACTTGGCATCTTTTGCTAATGGTGTAGCTGTTTTAGATTTAAATGACATGTTGGACAAAGTGGATTTGGTTTTGGAATGTGCTTCTCCGGATTCTGTTAAAGAACATGCTCCAAATGTATTGTCTCATGGTATAGATATGATTATTATGAGTATTGGTGCGTTTATGGATAAGGAATTCTACAGTAAAGTAAATGATATTTGTAAAAAGAAAGGTACAAGAATACACCTTCCTTCAGGAGCAGTTGTAGGACTGGACGGTATTAAAGCTGTAGCTGATTTTAATTTGGAAGAAGTTAACCTGGTTACTCGTAAATCTCCTAAATCTTTAGGTAAAGATATTGATGAAGAGGAAGTTTTATTTGAAGGTAAGGCATCAGAAGCAGTAAAAGAGTTTCCACTTAATATTAACGTAGCTGCAACTATAAGTTTGGCCTGTAATCAGGACATTAATGTAAAAATTATTGTAGATCCGAATGTAGACAGAAATGTCCATGAAATTACTGCAAAAGGAGATTTTGGAGAGTTTAAAACAACTACTAAAAATTTCCCATGCAGTGCAAATCCGAAAACCAGTATGCTGGCTGCACTTTCCGCAATTAAATTGCTTAAAAGTTTCAATGAATCCATTACTGTAGGATTGTAGGCAATGAAGGAATATGAAGTTTACGGGGATTTGAAAGTTCCTGTAAACTCAAGAATTATCTTAAGACTGGATGGGAGAAGTTTCCATTCATTAGCTAAAAATTTAAACCTTGAAAAACCCTATGATGAAGATTTTGCAGGATTGATGGTTAAAGTGTCTAAAGATTTATTCAATGAGTTTGCTCCAGTATTTATTTACACATTTTCAGATGAAATAAGCATTCTTTTGGATAATATTCCATTTAATGGCAGAATTGAAAAAATAAATTCAGTAGTAGCCAGTTTTGCAGCCAGTTCATTTACATACAATTTAAATAAGGAAATTGCCAAGCCGGTTGCATTTGACAGCAGAATTATTCCGATAAATGATAAGGATATTCCTAAATATTTTAAATGGAGACAGGACGAGGCCTGGAGAAACTGCATAAATGCTTATGGAATTCATATTTTAAAATCAAAATATAGTGATAAAACAGCTAATGAAAAAATAAAAGGATTGAAGTCTTCAGATATCCATGAACTCTTATTTAATGAAGGGATAAATTTAAACAATGTTGATAATTGGAAAAAACGGGGAATAGCTATTTATAAACAAAATAAAGAAATCGTAGGTTACAATAAAAAGGAAAATAAAAATCAGGTATCTTACCGTAGCTTTTTATTTGAGGATTTTGAAATTCCAATTTTCAGCGAAAACTTTTTTAAGGATATAAATATAATTTAATTGTGATATTATGGGTTTTATTTCAAAATTATTTAATACAGATAGTGATGAATTCAAGGAAGTTAGAGTTGATAGGGAAGTCCTTGAATCTGTAATTTATTATGCTAAAAAAGCGTATCCTAATGAATTTTTAGCTTTTTTTGACGGTAAAATCAAAGATAAAATACTTTATATTACTAGTCTGATTTTTTTACCTGGTGAAACCTGTGATGTTGGAGCTGTTGTCCATACTGAGATGCTGCCGCCTACTTTAAAATACTGGGGATCAGTTCATTCCCATCCGGGACCAAGTGCACATCCTTCCGGTGCAGATTTAAAAACATTTTCTAAAAATGGTTTATTTCACATGATTGTCTGTTTGCCCTATAGCTTGGAAACATTTATGGCATATGACAAGTATGGAGAACCTATGGATTATACTGTAGGGGAATATGCTGATGAAATTGACGGAGACATTAGCGAATTTTTTGATGAAGACGATGTTTTAAAAGATGGTGAAGAGTTAAAACCGGGATTTTTTGATGATGAAGATGATTTTGACTTGGAAGACGAAGATATAGATCAGGATTACAGGGAATACGAGATGAAAACTCAAAACAGTAATCCTACAATAATTTCCAATATAGAATTGCCTCCTCTTTGTGATGGAGATAATATTCAAATTGAATTAGATGAAAACGGAAATATTAAACGTATTTATAAGCTTCCAAAAGATGAATAATTCTCTAATTTTTTATTTATTTTTAAAATCTTAATTCTGTAGTTAATGTTGAATTTTAAGTGTATTTTTCATTAAAAAACAAATAATGGTAGTTTATAATCTTTTTTCCTTTAACTATTATTATGGGGGGCTTGAATTTTCATTATCTGGAATTATTTTCATTTCATCGCATGGATGCTGGAGATATTTAGAAATAATCTTTAATTTTTATTTTATATAGCTCTTGATTTTTGTGAAAAATTTGAGAGTTACTTATTTTTTCTTTTAGGGTGCTGATTTTTGTATTTTCTATTAAAAAAAGTTAAGAGAATTAGGAATTCTCTTTAAGGGTTGATTTTTATTGTGTTACCTGTTTGGAAGTTATTCCAATAAGAAGTTATAATGTATTCTCCACTCATTAGTCTGATTCCTAAGCTTGCTATACCATCTTTATTGGTAACTTTGTGATAGAATACACCATTTACATTAAATGATATATTTTGGTTAGCCAATGGTTTTCCTTGACCGTCTAAAGTTAAAGCGGTGAAGTTGCTACCGTCTAAGTGTTTCATGTTTAAATCTTTAGTTACTAAAGTTGGTATGACCTTGACTTTGTTTCCAATGTCTAATCCATCATACATTGTTGTAATAGTATAGTTTTCGGGTCTCAAAGCAATTCCTAAGCTTGCAACACCATTTGAATCAGTTGTTTTAGTATAGAATACACCGTTGATATTGAATGTTATATTTTTACCCACTGCTAAAGATCCATCTTTGTTGTAGATAGTTGCTTGGAATTTGGAAGCATTTGAGTAGTATTTGGTTAAATCGTTTTGCACAATTAATGACCTTATAGTTATGTTAAATCCTTTTTCTTCACCAGTTACTGGGTTGTAAGCAGTTAAAATGTAAGTTCCAGGTCTTAACATAATACCCATATCAGCTACACCATCTTTATCAGTTTTTTTGGTGTAGAAAACACCATGAATGTTAAATTTAACTTCGGTGTTAGTTAGTGCTTTTCCAGTACTGTCAATGAATTTAGCATAGAATCTTGTATCGTTTTGATACATTTTAACAATGTTTTGACCAGTAATTGATGATTTAATAGTTACAGTGCTGTTTACACTAGATGGTTTATACATTTTGTTTCCAGCATAAGAAATAACTGCATTGTATATTCCATGTTCTAAGTTAAGAGCTATTGAAGCAATACCTTTTAAGTCTGTAGTTTTATTGTATGTTGCACCATTAATTGTAAATGAAAGTGCAGTATTAATTAGGGGGTTGCCTTTAGCATCCAGTAAAGTTGCATATAAGCGTGACCCATCCTTGTAAATCATTACAACATTATTAACTATTATATTCACACTAGTAACATTTCTAGAATCTAAAATACCACTATAAACATATGCATTACTGGCATTATTGTAAGATGCACTAATGATTTCAGAAATATTTCTGAAAGGTACCTTGTAAGTATAATTATAAGTTCCATTATCATTGCTTGTTGCTACAGTTGATATAGTGCTTCTACCTATAATGAAGTTTAATGTTCCGCCAGCAACACTAGCTCCATCAAAACTAGTAGTAATAGTGGCAAATAATGTTATTTCATTGTTATATCTGCAATTGACAGTTTTGTTTTCTAAAACAGTAATTGTTACGGGTGTGAGAATAGTGCCTATATTGTAAATATATGTTTTACCGTTATTAATTCCAGAATACGTATTGTTATTTAAGTTAATAGTACCTATACTAATTTGAGAATAAACATCATTATAAATAGCAACACCTTTACTTGCATTATTATCTTTAAATTTAGAATTACTTACAGTAATAGAACCAAAATTATGAATTGCACCTCCATTGTTTGCAGTGTTGTTAATAAAATTACAGTTCACTATTGTAGAATTAGAACAAGAACTATGAATTGCACCTCCATTGTTTGCAATATTGTTAATAAAATTACAGTTCATCATTGTAGAATCAGAACCCGCATTATAAATTGCACCAGCATGATTTGCAGTGTTGTTAATAAAATTGCAGCTACTTATAGTGGAATTAGAACAAGAACTATGAATTGCACCAGCTCCATTGTTTGCAATGTTGTTAATAAAATTGCAGTTCACTATTGTAGAATTAGAACAAGAACTATGAATTGCACCTCCATTGTTTGCAGTGTTGTTAATAAAACTACAATTACTTACAGTCAAACCAGAACCAGAATTATAAATTGCACCAGCTCCATTGTTTGCGGTGTTGTTAATAAAACTACAATTACTTACAGTCAAACCAGATTCAGTATTATAAATTGCACCAGCTCCATTGTTTGCGGTGTTGTTAATAAAACTACAATTATTTACAGTCAAACCAGAACCAGAATTATAAATTGCACTTCCCCAATCATTTGTTGCGGTGTTGTTAATAAAACTACAATTATTTACAGTCAAACCAGAACCAGAATTATAAATTGCACAACCTCCATTGTATGCAGTGTTGTTAATAAAACTACAATTACGTACGATTAAACTAGAATCATAACCTCCATTATAAATTCGGCTGTTAACAAAATTACAATTACGTACGATTAAACTAGAATCAGAACTTTCAATTGAACCATTAATAAAATTACAATTATTTACAGTCAAACTAGAATCAGAATTACTAATTTTGCTGTTAACAAGATTACAATTACTTATACTTAAACTAGAATCAGAACCAGCATTATAAATTGCATAATCCAAACTATTAATAAAATTACAATTATTTACAGTTAAACTAGAATCAGAACCATAATTATAAAATGCACAATTAACAAGATTACAATTACTTATAGTAATAGATAAACTAACACTGAATCTGTTACCTATTTTGAAAATCATTTTTAAGTTATTTGCATCAATAGTAAATCCATTTCCATCAATATTAATGTTTTTAAAGATGGAAATTCCATTTTTAAAACTATTTTCTTCATTTGCAGTCATTTTATAATTGGAATCAAGTGTTAAAGTATCACTAGCTAATTCTATTTCCTCTTTCAATTGAGTGAATGATTTGCTAACCAGTTTTTCATTATGTATTATATTATTTTGAGTAGTAGGTTCGTTTGAAGAAATTAAATCATTATTAAAAAAAGCAGTATCATCACTAGATTCCACGTCACCTAGTGTGTTTTCATTAGAAAAATTTACATCCTCTTTGTATGTTTCAAGTATATTTTCACTTTGTGAATTATCATACTCTAAAGATGTGTTTTCATCATATGTGGAAGTAGTTGTTTTTGTACTTAAATCATCATGTGTTAATATAACACTTTCTTGTGTGTCAGTAGCATTTGATGATACATCTTCAGCACTAGCTACACTAATTGATAGTAGTGCAATTATTAATATTATAAAAATAAGAAACTTATCTTTAAACATCTTTTTCAATATCTCCTTTAGAGTTGAATTTTAATAGTATATTTATATTAAGAAATATACATTATTTTTATTTCTTTTTTATACTATTTAAACACATATTACTCATCTTTGAAAAGTATTATTTCGAAGTTATAAAAGCATCATGAAAATAAGGTGGTGTTTTTCTAAATTTATTTACAAAATTAAATAAACATTCAGTTATGATTGTTTTAATATTAAATAATAATTCTTGCTAGTTTTTTTTTGTTTTTTGATGATGTTGGTAGAAGTTATTTTTTCATTTTCAAGTTATGTCTATGTGAATTTGCCATTATTTTACTAAATATAGTTAGTTGCCAAACTTTTGTTATAAATGTTTCGAGCCATTTGTCATGAACTTTTGTTTTATAAATCGATTTTTTGTAGGTTTTTATTGTTAATTCTTGTAAAAATTCTCTTGATTCTAGGTAATGATGTTTAATTTCTCGTTTCATTTGTCTCCATATTTGTTCTATTGGATTTAGATGTGGAGAGTACGGTGGAAGGTATATTAATGTAATATTGGGAGGTAGTGCTATTTTTTTGATGAATGCAGACTTATGAATGCTGTAATTATCTAAGATTAAACATATTCTTTGTTCGTTTTGCATTTTTGTTATCAGGTCTTCTTTTTCTAATAGATTTAAGGTTATTTTTCTTTTTATTTCTCTTCTTTTTTTTACATTATTGTGTGATTCTCGATTGCAGTGTTTTCCAATGATTCTGGCAATTGTTGAGGTTGTATCGTCTTTATATTTTTCAATTGTTTTTATTATTTTTTCTGTGAAAAACTTTGTTATTTTCATTGTTTTCCATTAAAATTTCATCTATTTCTTCATCAGTTAATTTAACTTCTTCAATTATTTTATTTAATAATTTTACGGCATTTTTATTTTTTGTATTAATACATCTTAATTTTAGGAGTGCTATTGCTATTTCTGGTGCTGTTGAAGAATTTGTGATTGTGGTGGTTGATTTTCCATTTATTGATAATGATCCTGTGGCATTGATTTTGAATTTGTAAAGGATTTACAGTTTGAGTGTGTTTTGTTCCTCTTTTATATAATGATTTTTGAGTATATGGTTCATTTTGAAAGGATGCTTCATCAAACAAGACTATAATATCGTTAGATGATATATTATGTTCTTCTAAGTTTTTTTTAATTGTTCTTCTGCATCTTCAGGTGATTTTGAAAATTTAGGATATGCTTTGCTGTAATTGTATCCTAATTTTCTCACAATTTTTCCTATTTGCTTTAAACTATAATCTACATTGAATTTTTCATTAACAAGAAGATGTACATCTTTCATTGACATATTTGGTGTTTTTTCAATGATTTTATCTAATTCAATCAATTGATCATAAGTTAATTTTGATGGCCTTCCACCACCAAATGATGGTTTTAAACCTTCTAATCCTTCAGATTCACAAGTTTTTATCCATCTATGAACTGTTTGATAAGATTTTCCCAATATATTTGCCGCATCTGCAATTGTATTTCCTTCACTAACTATTTTAACTGCAATTAACCGCTGATAGTATCTATGATATGCCACATAAGTACTTATTTCTTCATCCAAAGCAGTTTTTGTCATTTTGTTAAAAACATTAATTTTAGATTTTCCTGACATATTTTATAATCTATCACACATCTATAATAAAAGTTTGGTTAGTAACTATAATCATTCTAAAATTCTAACTGGTTACTTATATTGGAATATTATTAGGTAAAGCTATACAATAAGAAGTTAAAATGAATGCAATTCCAAAATCATATATAATTAAACTGCTGTGAAAAGTGGGGTAAGCATTTAGATTTCAGTAATGATAAATATTTTTCTTATTGTGAGTTTTCTAATTTTAATTATAGTTCTCCTAAAAGAGTTTCTTAAAATATTCCTGATGAGCTTGAGAAGTTGATGAGATTTTCCAGGAAGGATTTAACTCATATGATAGTTAAGAATTGATTTTATAGTTTAAATGATGAAGTTTATTTTATAAATTGAAAATTTTTAGATATCTTTATTTTTTCATTGTGGTGTTTTTTAAGTGATAATTTAAAGAATAAAAAAATAAAAAACAATATGGTGAAATAATTGTTTTTTATTATAATTCTAATCCAATAGCGTCATAGACATTGTCTAAGTCTTGGATTCCTTTTATTACTTCTTTTGGAATTTCTTTATCAAGAGTTAAGATCATAATAGCTCTTCCGCCTTTTTCATCTCTTCCCACTTGCATAATTCCGATGTTTATTCCGTATTCACCTAATGCGGTGCCAATTTTACCGATGCTTCCAGGCACATCTTCATATTTAGCTATGAACATATGGCCTTCAGGTTTTACATCTACCCAGTAGTCATTTACTTTTAAGATTTTAGGGTCGTGTAAGGTAGTTCCTTCTGCAGAGAATTCATCATCTTCACTTTTTGCAGTTACTTTAATTAAGGAATCATATCCTTTTGAATTTTCAGTTTTGCCTTCAGTTACAATGATTCCTCTGTTTTTAGCTACAATGGAAGCATTTACTGCAGTAACTGGTGAGCTTAAAAATGGATTTACTGCTCCCTGAAGTACAGTTCTGGTTAACATTTCAAGATTGTCGATTTTGGATAATTCTCCGGAGTAAATAACTTCAATTTCTTTAATTTTTCCGTTTACTGCTTGTGAGATGAAACTACCTAATTTTTCACATAATTCTAAGTAAGGAGTTACTTCCTGATAGGTGTTTCTGTCGATACGTGGGAGGTTTAATACATTTTGAGGTGTTCCTCCGTTGATTAAATCGATAATTTCATCAGCTACAATGATTGCAGCATCTCTTTGTGCTTCTTTAGTTGAAGCTGCAATATGTGGAGTTAATACAATATTGTCAAGTTCGAATAATTTGCAGTCTTTAGCTGGAGGTTCTTCTTCATATACATCTAAAGCCGCTCCTCCAATTTTATCATTGGACAATGCTTCATATAATGCATCTTCATCTATGATTCCACCACGTGCACAGTTTGCAATAAATGCTGTGTCTTTCATTATTTCGAACTCTTTTGTAGAGATTAAATGTTTTGTTTCTGGAGTAAGAGGTACGTGAATTGTAATGAAATCAGCTTTTTTAAGGACAGTTTCCAAATCAGTTAATTCCACTCCCATTTGAGCAGCTACTTCTTCAGGCAAGTATGGGTCGTATGCTACAGCATCCATTTCAAATGCTTTACATCTGTTTACAACCTGTGAACCGATTCTACCCATTCCGATTACACCGAGGGTTTTGTTTCTGAGTTCAACACCCATGAATTTTTTCTTTTCCCATTTACCTTCTTTTACAGATTTGTCTGCAATTGCTGATTTACGAGCAAGACTGAGTAATAATCCCATAGTGTGTTCTGCTACAGTAATGGAGGTTGATTCTGGAGAGTTAACTACCATAATACCTTTTTCGGTAGCAGCATTTAAATCAATATTGTCTACTCCAACACCTGCTCTTGCGATTATTTTAAGATTGTCTGCTTTGTCAATAACTTCTTTAGTAAGTTTTGTTCTACTTCTTACGATAATACCTTCATATTCATGAATTGTATTTGCTAATTCTTCAGGAGTGATTGTAGTGTCTACAACGACTTCTGCAGCCTCCTTTAAATTTTCAATACCTTTTTCATTAATTGCATCTGCAATAAGTACTTTCATTATTTCACCATTTTTATTTGTTTTTATTTATTAGAAAAATTTATTAAATTTATAAATTAATAAAATAAATACTGATTAAAATTTTATATTTCTTAATATTTAAAATTTTAATTATTTTGCATATATTTATGAGGTTTTTATTATGGTATCTGTAAATGAATTTCCAATAGCAACTGCAAATGAAATACCAGGTTTTAAAATTATTGAAACAAAAGGTTTTGTCTATGGTTTGACTGTTAGAAGTAGAGGTGTAGGAGGTCAGGTATCTGCCGGTTTACGCTCTTTAGTTGGTGGTGAAATTAAAGAATATGTTTCCATGATGGAAGATTCAAGAGATGAAGCATTGGAAAGATTAATTGAACATGCCAAACAATTAGGTGGAAATGCTATTGTTGCAGTACGTTTTGATTCTAATGATATTTCTAATGTTATGCAGGAGATTCTTGCTTATGGAACTGCTGTTGTAGTTGAAAAAGAAGAATAATCTGGTTGTGATTTCATTTTTCAAGATGATTTTGAATTTAAAAACAAATCAGTTCCCAGAATGATTTTAGGTAATGCTCCTTTTATAGCTGAACCTTATTTTGGCCATAGATCTAGATTGTATGATTTGGATTTGCATAGAAATCCTGATGCAATAGCTGATATTATCATTGAGTCTTATAATCATGGAGTTAGGTCTATTAACTTAGTTAATGATGATGCATTAATTAAAGGATTTGATATGGCTTTAGATGAGGGCTGTGACATGAAGGTTGTAGCTACTGTCGGAAAGTCTGATGTTGATTATATGAATCCCAATTATGATGTAGCTAAAGAGGTGGATTGGGAAGATGATATTGAATTATTTGATAATTATGATTGTCCTTTAATGCTTGTTGACGAGTTTATTGTTGACGGTTATGACTGGAATCTGACTTCAAATATTTTGTCTCAGATTAATGATACATCTGCTGCCTCCGGATTAATAACTGCTTTTCCAAATAAAACTACTGATTTGCTTATGGATAATCCTGTTTTGGATTTGTTTGATTATTATATGATTCCTATAAATAAACTGGCTTATATGATGGATATTCCTTCATTTTTACCAAAAGAAAGACAGGAATTCAAAGTTAAAATTGAAAAATTGGATAAAAAAATAATAGCGACTCGTATTTTGGCAGCAGGGATTTTAAAGCCTGCTGAAGCATTTGATTTTTTAAATACTTTGGATTATGTTGATTTGGTGACTTTTGGTGTAGCTAGTAAAAAAGAAGTTGTGGAAGATGTTACAATATTGAAAAATATTTAATCTTCCTTAAAATCTACTATTTCATAGTTGTCAAATGGGACTAGATTTTTTTGTTTGATTTCAAGGTTTAAACTTTCCAAACCTTGCTCTAATTCTTTAATGTTTTTATTTGAAGGTTTTTTGCCAGTAATTTGCAGGTATTGTCTTGGATTAATTTCACAAAATTCACATTCAAAGTTGCAGCATCTGTCTTTTTCTTCGCAGCCGTAGCCTTCAAGTTCTTCTTTTGTTCCGATTACAATATCTTCAAGAATCTTTGAGACTCTTGAATCTGCTGCAAACATAGCTATTTTTTGAGAATATCCGCAAATTCCAATAGCTTTTTGCCCTCTAAAGTTACAAATCCATTTAATAGGATAATCTTTTATTCCTTCAATTTTTAAGTTTTCTACCATATTATCACATGTTGTCTTTTCTTTCTCTAATAATTTTCAATAATTCAGAAGGATTTTCAAATTCTTTCAATTCCCAGGATTTAATCACAGGAATGGTTCCAAGCGAATCTTTTATTTTGTCATTATTTATTATAAAAACAGGTTCCGAAGATGTAATCATTGACAAATCTTTTAATGGGATAGCCATTCTTTTTAAAGTTTTTTCACTTCTGTTTTTCTCAACATTAGTTAATAATGATGATTTGTCTTTTGAGCTTTTCATTTTTGCTACAGCATCAAAAGGACTTTTATTTGTAGATAAAATACCGTAACCAAGTTTGGATAAATCATCTGCTCCTTCAACATTACTGTATTCAATATCTTCGCTTATGGTCGGTTTTAATAAATCAATATCCAATGTTACTTTTGTATTTAGTATTTCTTCGAGAATCATAGCTGTTTCTGTATTGGCTCTGACAATTTCATTTTCATATTTGTACATTGTTGCTCTTGATACATGAGCCAAATCAGCCAAATCTTTCAATGATAATGAATATTCTTCTCTGTATTGCTTTATAACATTACCGTCAACTTTAACAAAGTATCCTCCTCTGTCTGCAAGGATTTCAGGATATTCCTTGTAAAGTATCATATTTTTTAAGGTTTCAAAACTTATAGCAGGAATATCATATCTTTCATAGATTACTCCTTCTTCCAGAATGCCGTTTCTTGATTTTTCACCAATTATAATCGGGGAAGCAAGGAATATATTAGCTAATTGTTTCATTTCATGAGCATTGGCTTCATTAATACTGTCTATATTTAAAAAAGTTTTTAAAAGTAAAATTAATAAGTTTTTACGTGCTACAAGGTCAAATGATCCTTGATCGTAAATGTTAGATGTTTTATAACCTTCAGAGGTTAATAAATTATCTATTTCTTGTAACATTTTACTTCGATTTAACATAATTTAATCCCTCTATGTAAATATATGTTTATATTATAGTTTTTTATAATATTAATAATAGGTGATTTTAATTAAATATTTGCATATTGGGATTGATGATACTGACTCTCCAGACGGTATGTGTACTACTTATTTGGCCTGCCATATTATTGATAAATTAAAGGAAGTAGGTATTGAAATTGTTGGTTGTCCTCGTTTAATTAGATTAAATCCATTTGCAAGATTCAAAACACGGGGAAACGGCGGTGTTGCTTTTAAAATATTAAATGATGATAAATCTGATTTAGCTAAGAAAATAGTTTTGGATGAAGTGGAAAAATTAGCTATGTTTGACTGTGATAATACAAATCCTGGTGTTGTATTTTATGGTGGTGAAATAACTGATGAAATGGTTGAATATTCATTTAAGGCTATTTATTCATTTATCACAATTAAGGAAGCTGAAGAATTTGGAAATTCTATCGGCTGTGAACTTCATAAGTTTAAGAAAGGAAGGGGAATTATTGGATCTATTGCAGCTATTGGGCTGCCTTTGGAGGATTTCACTTATGAACTGTTGGCGTATAGGGTGCCTGAAAATTATGGTACTAAAAGACACATTGATTATGATTCCGTTTATTTGATGGATAGGGAAACTTATCCTGAAACTTTTGAAAATGTTGATTATAGTGAAGATTATATAGCTATAGAACCTAAAACTCCATGTCCTGTTTTGTATGGTATCAGATCAAACACTGTTGAGGCTCTTGAGAGAGCTAAAAAAATAGTTCTGGTTGAAGAACCTGTGGAAAATTATTGCATTTTCAAGACTAATCAACACACTGATATGCACATTCAAAAAACGGATGATATAGCTAGTATGAAACAGTTTGGATGCTATGAAGTTGTGGGAACTGTAAAAAACAAACCAACAATTATTGATGGTGGCCATATGTTTTTTTACATTTTTGATGATTCTGGTGAGATTGAATGCGGAGCATATGAACCAACAAAAAATTTTAGAAAACTTGTATCTGATTTAAGACCGGGGGATATTGTTAAACTCTTCGGGGGAATTGGAGAACAAAATACATTTAATATTGAAAAGTTTCAAGTTGTTAAATTAAATGATGTTGAATATAAAAACCCTATTTGTGAATGTGGAAAAAGAATGACTTCTGCTGGAAAAAATAAGGGATTTAAATGTAAAAAATGCGGAAATAAAATTAATGATAATAAAAAAGTTCCTATTAAAATTTTCAGAAAATTAAAAAATGGTCAGTTTTATGAAACACCAGTTTCTGCTAGGCGTCATTTGTCAAAACCTATTTGTAGGATGGATTTATAGAAATTAACCACCATATATTTTTATTTTTTATTTTTATCAGCTCTGATTCTTTATTTAATCGTTCTTATTTTGTGAATTTTATTTTAATTTTTAAGGGTTTTTGTTCCTATTAAAGGAATTTTTGAGCTTGGAATAGTATTAATTTATATAATAGGTCGAATTATGTATTAAGTAATAGGTATTTTAATATAATATTTATAAAATTAGGTTGGGGTGGGCACAGATTAGCGATAAAAACGAAAAAGTTAAGGGAACTGAGCACATATATCGTGATAAGACTGATAAAACTATTTTAAAGAAAGCACCATGGAAAGATTATAGATTACATATTACTGTGCTTTTTTTGGTTATTATTTCCGAATTTATAGGACCTGTTGAATTCAATCTTACAAAAGACATTTGTGTTGTAATTATGCCGTTGTTATATGCAATGGTTATTGGTTTGGCTTTGTTCTTATTAAAACCAGTTAAATGGATTACTAAAAAACAATCTAAAATTGCAGAAAGTGCAATGCTGTTATTTATAGGACCGTTGCTTGCAAAATTAGCAGTAGCTAGTGGTCAGTCATTCCATATTTTACTTGATGTTGGTCCTGCTTTAGTTTTACAGGAGTTTGGTAATTTGGGAACTGTATTTTTAGCACTTCCTGTGGCATTGCTTTTAGGATTTAAAAAAGAAACTATTGGTATGACTAATTCTATTGGTCGTGAAACCAATGTGGCAGTTGTTATTGATAAATTTGGATTTGATTCTGCAGAAACTAGGGGAGTTTTAACAGTATTTATTATTGGAACTGTTATTGGAACGTTATACATCAGTTTTCTGTCATGTTTATGTGTATCAGTTTTACCACTTCATCCATATGCATTTGCAATGGCAACAGGGGTAGGCAGTGCAAGTATGAATGCAGCCGCATTAGCTCCATTGTTAAATGCTTTCCCGGCAAGTATGAGTACAAATATTCAGGCATTTGCAGGATTCAGTAATTTAATTTCCTTCTGTGTTGGAATTTATTTCTGTATATTTTTAGCTATTCCATTAGCTCAAAAATTATATGCTTGGCTTGAACCTAAAATTGGAAGAGAAACTTCTGTTTCTCATTTAGAGGAGGAAAAATAATGGTTGATGTAATTGACGGTTCAGAAACAGTTTCAACACATGGTATAATTAATTGGATTTTATTATTGGTTATATTTTCAGTTATCACAGTTGTCGGAAATTGGATAGGTTATAAACATCCGATATCTGATTCCCTTATTGGAATGTTGATTTTATCTATTATAACTTTGGCCGGTTTATTGCTTGAGAGATATTTGCCATTTAATGTCTCTTCAATTATTTACATAAGTCTTATTGGTATTGCAGTTTCCATACCTATGGTACCGACTTCTCCATTTGTAGTTAAATATGTGGGACAAGTAGAGTTATTGTCTATTGTAACCGTGTTTTTGGCATATGTTGGTATTGGTATTGGTAAAAACTGGGATCAGTTCAAGGCTATGGGTTGGAGAGGTATGATAGTAACTATTTGTATCATTACTGGAACTTACCTTGGATCTGCATTAATTGCACACATAGTTTTAGTTCTAAGCGGTACACCTTGGTGTTAATTTTTAACACCATTTAAGTTAACTATTTAAGACTATTTTTACAATTTAATTATTAAGGTGTTTTATGTTTTTACAAAATATTTCCAAATTTATTTCAAACTATCGTTATGAACAGGCATCAAAAGAAACCCTTAATGTGGTAAAAGCAGCATTTATTGATTTTTTTGGAGTCACATATAGGGGAGTAAATGAAGAATCTTCTAGAATAGCTTTCAATACGATTAGTGAACTATTTTTTGGAAATATGGAGTTTGAGCTGGAATCTTCTGTTATTGGTATGCCCAATTTTAAAACAAATCTGCTGAATGCAGGTTTTTTAAATGGTATTTCAGCTCATGTTTTGGAATTGGATGATGGTCATAGAGGCGCACAAATTCATTTGGGTGCAGTTATTTTCCCAACTGCCTTGGCTATTAGTGAAGCTTATGATTTGGACGGCAAATCTTTTTTAGAAGCGGTTATTGCAGGTTATGAAGTCGGAATAATGCTGGGCCAAATTGTCAATCCTCAACATAGAAACAATGGATTTCATACAACAGGAACTGTCGGAACATTTGTTGCAGGTGCTGTTGCTTCTAAATTGCTTAATCTTGATGAAAACCAAACATTAAATGCTTTAGGTTTGTGTGGAACTCAGGCTGCAGGTCTTTTAGAGTCTGACCATAATGGGAGTATGGGCAAAGTTCTTCATGTTGGAAAAGCTGTTTATAATGGATTAATATCTGCATTTTTGGCTTTAAACGGATTCACTGGTGCCGGAACAATTTTTGATGGGGATGAAGGTTTTTTAAAAACAATGGTTTTGTCAGATAGTGATTTTTCTTTAGATGTTGCTCTAAAAAATATGGGTAAAGTTAGGGTCAGGGACATTTACTTTAAAAAATATCCGTTTTGCAGACATTTGCACTCTTCAATAGATACTGTTTTAAAACTAAAGGCAAGTATAGGTGAAGAGTATGAGCATATTGGAAATGTGATTATCAAAACATATGATGTAGCTGCTAAACATGATAATTATAATCCGAAAAATGTCGAAGAATTAAAACAGAGTTTGCCTTATGCAGTGGCCATTATGCTTGTTTGTGGTGAAATTGATTTGGATGATTTAAATCAGTTAATTGAATTTGGCCTGCTTGATAGCTATTCAACAGTTGATAAAGTTAACAGTATTAAGAATCTGGCCAGTAAAATAATCATTGTTTCTGATAGTGGATTGGATGAGCTATATCCAAATAAAAGACCATCAAATGTTATTATTAAGTTGGATGAATCTTTCAGAGGGGGAATTTTCCAAAATATTACATTATTGCCAAAAGGTGATTTTGAAAATCCATATCAATTAAAAGATTTAATTGACAAATTCAAAAGTTTGAATCCTGATTTTGATTTAAATAAATTGCTTGTTGTTGATAATATTGAAGATTATTCTATAAAACAACTTATGGAAACATTAAATGAGTAGATACTATGAAAAAAACTGAAGAATTCTTGGAACAGCTTGGAATTAAAAGAGCTTATGGCGATTTTGAATCATTTAAACGTTTTAATGATGGAGGACAGTATCGTTTTGAGGTTCCAGGAATACAATCTCCAAAAATAATGGATACCTTACTTAAGGAAGCTTCTAAAAATGAAATAACTATTCATCGTATTACTCAAACCAAAGGAATAATGCTGCTTACTGATGAAGAAATTACAGAAATGGTTGACCTGGCTAAAAAATATGAATGTGAACTTTTTTTATCTGTAGGTCCAAGAGCTACCTATGATACCAGTGCAACTGTCCATACTAAGGAAGGAAGCAGGATAGGATATCGCTTAAGAGGATATGACAATTTAGTTTATGCAATTGAAGACGTTAAAAGAGCTGCCGATTTGGGAGTTCGTGGAATATTATTATATGATGAGGGTTTACTTTGGACTTTAAACCAGATGAGAAAAGCAGGTGAACTTCCGAAATCACTTCATTTCAAAATGTCTGCACATACTGGACATGGAAATCCAGCATCTGCAAAATTACTTGAAGAAAACGGTCTTAATTCTTTCAATCCAGTTAGAGATTTGCAAATTCCTATGATTGCAGCTATTCGTAAAGCAGTGTATATGCCTTTAGATTTGCATACTGAAAATCCGAAATCAACTGGCGGATTTATCAGACATTATGAAGTTCCGAAGATTATTAAAGTAGCTTCTCCAGTATATTTAAAAACAGGAGGTTCAGTAGCACAGTCTCATAATTGGGATACTTCTGAAAAAGAAGCTATTGCTCGTATTAAACAGGTTAAACTGGTCAAAAGAATGATTGACCAATATTATAGTGATGCAATATCTTCTCCTAAAGGATCTAATGATTTATCTATTCCTGAGTGATTATATGGATATCATAGAAGATGTTTCAAATGCAATAATTAAAGCCAGTACAAATCTCTCTGAAGATAAATTCAATGCATTAAAAAAAGCCATTTCTGTTGAAGATAATGAAAATGCTTTGTGGGCTTTAAATCAAATTTTAGAAAATTATAAAGTAGCCAGTAAGACCAAATTCCCTTTATGTGATGATACAGGAATTCCTCATGTAATCATTGAAATAGGTGAAAAAAGAGAAATCACAGGGGAGTTAATAGCTCAGATTAATGAGGGAATTGAAAGAGGATTAAATAATTTGCCTGCCCGCCCTATGGCTGTTAAAGGTAATGATGTTGAGCGAATTGAACAATCAAAAGGATTGTATAACCGTCCTGGGCAGATGAAAGCAGCATCCTTTTTAATAGATTCTTTCAGTGAGGATTCAACATATAAAAGAAATATTTCTCCGGACACTTTAAACATCCATTTTATACTGGAAGGAGGAGGTCCTGAAATAAGGGCAAAGACATATAGGGTATATCATAAAAGATCAATTGAAAATGTAATTGGTACAGCTATCGGCTGGTTAAGCGAATCACTTAAAATGTTGGGATGCACTCCTTCTGTTCCTGCTGTTGGTATTGGCCGTACACATTATGAGGCATCATCATTACTGTTAAAATCAATTGTTTATGGAAATTTAGATTCCCAAAGCGATTTGGAAAATTATGTAACTCAGAAATTAAACGAAACAAATATCGGACCATTGGGTTTTGGTGGAAAAACCACAGTTTTAGGTTCATTTGTTAATGTAGGTAATCAAAGGGCAAGCGGTGTTAGAATTGTTTCAGTCAGACCTTCCTGTTTTGTAGAACCGAGAGTTGCAACATTACATTTATAATGGATTATAATTATATTTTAATTATTAAATTGAGGAAATTAAAACAATGTCGGAAAATAATTTTAAAATTAACGAGCATTCACTAAGAACAGCTATTTCTAAAGTGGAACCTGATAAAATTGTTACTAGGGGATACAATCAAAGAGATTTAATTGAAAAAATTAGATATAGTGATATGGTTTTTCTTCTTCTGAAAGGGAGATTGCCTTCAATAAAAGAGGGAAAATTATTTAATCATGTTTTAGTTTCTTTTTGTGATCACGGAGCCACTCCTCCAAGTACACAAACAGCAAGACTTGTTGCCTCTTCAGGTTCTCCGTTAAATGCTGCTGTAGCTGGTGCGCTATTGTCATTTGGACATAAACATGCAGGAGCTATTGAAAAAACCATGGAATTATACCAGTCCAAGATTGACTCTTTAATGTTAACCGGAGATGCAGATATTGACAATAAACAGATAGCTAGTTTGGCTATTGATTTATACAATGAATATATTGTCTCTAAAAATACTAAAATTCCTGGTTTTGGACACAGATATCATAATGCTGATCCAAGAGCAGATAAATTAATGGAACTTGTTATAAAAGAAGGATGTGTTGGCCCCCATACTAAATTGGCATTGGCCATTGAAGATTTGCTTTATCAAAAGAAAAACATTCGTTTAAATGTTGACGGGGCAAATGCAGCAATTTTGTCTGATTTAGGTTTTGACCCAAAATTAGGATTGGGGGTATTTATTATTGGCCGTGTTCCGGGCATTATTGCTCATATTCATGAAGAAACTATTGATGAAGATGAATTTAGACGTTTTTGTGACATTGACGACATTGTTTATGACGGTCCTGGAAGGTAGATAATATGGATTTTGATGATGTAATTAATAAAAGGTATAGTGTAAGAGGATATTTGGACAAGGAAGTTGAAGATGAAAAACTTGAATATGTATTGAAAGCAGCTACAATAGCTCCGACAGGAGTGAATAACCAGCCTTTTAAAGTGTTTGTAATTGACACTAAAAAAAATAAAGAATCTTTGTCTGAAATTTATGGGGCTAAATGGTTTGTGGAAGCTCCTTATGTATTATGTGTTGTAGCTAATGTTGATGAAGCATGGACAAGACCTTGGGACGGAAAGAACATAGCTGATATTGATGCAACTATTGTAATGGACCATATTATTTTGGCAGCTACTAATGTTGGACTTGGAACCTGTTACATTGCAGCATTTAAAGCTGATAAGGCCAGAGAATTTTTAAATTTAAATGATAATGAAGTTCCTGTATTGTTTACTCCTTTGGGATATGGAAATGCAGAACCAAGAGACACTCCAAGAAAAGAAATTGATGAATTTGTTGAATATATTTAGATTATAATGAAATTGTTTATATTAAAAGCAGATAATTCCAAGGAAATGAATAATATTTCTGAGGAATTGGCTCAAGAGAAATTTAAAATTACTCAGCAGGAAAATCATTATATTTTAATGAAAAAGAAAAGGTATGGAAATTATGCAGCACATATGTTCTTTTTATTCATTGGATTATTCCTGTTTATGCCTATGCTTATAGTTAATGTTGCATATCTGGCATATTCTTTACTTTGGACAAGTCCGAATGTTTTAATAACAACCGAAACCAAAGCCGAATCTGGAGATGCTTTGGAATTTAATACTATTGATGAAGTATTGGAAAAAGCTAATGCCATGTTTTAAGATTAACTTATAATTTTTTCTACTTCATAATCTTCTATTTTTCTTATTATTACTGGTTCATAAGTGGCTGAAGTATCATATTCTGATTCTTCACCTATTTTAGCATCAATAAAGACATGATCAACATTAGGTTCTGACAATAACATCAGCAAATCTGATATGAAATTATCATATTCCTTTTGGGTATTTTCATCTTCAAATTTAAGCTGAGGTATTTCATTAGTCCAGATGTCTTCTCCTGGACTGAATTTTCTGTCACTAACTTTTCCGCTTTCTGTTTTTGCATCTAGGATCAATGTAAAATGTTTGTTGTTAATAGTCCATACGCTTCTGTCCATTTTCATCACCTTTATCTACTATTATATTTTATTATAATATAAATATTATAAAGTTTAAAAGAAATAATCATGATTAAAGTTAAAAATATTAAATTATTGGGAATTCTGTTAGCTGTTCTGGTAATATTTTTAGGAGTTCGTCCTTTATTTACTCAGACAATAACTAATGACAGTATAGCTAGTGCAATTATTTTAGTTTTAATTGGAATTGCTTATATTGTTATTGTTGCTAAACCGCAATGGGCTAAGGCAGTTTTCTTTTTTGAAGGAATTATTATTGGAATAAGCGGTTATACTTTACTTGCTACTCCGTATAACTATTTGTTGGGTATTATTGGTCTTGCTATTGTTGTAATAGCTGTATTGGCATATCTGCAAAAATTACCTATGAGTATTTTAAAATATTTTTATAGGTAACTCCTCTTTTTTTTAACATTTCACATGTTCATGGCACCGTTATCTGACTGTATAAAATTTTACTTTTAAAATTAAACATTGCTCAATATATGCTATATTTATTTAAAATTTTCTGAACAAATTGTAATTTTCAATGTCTTTATGTTGTTTATTGTCTTAATTTTTCGATTATTCTTTTATTTTTCCTTAAATCAGTGAATTAGGGCATGTTAAATATAAATCGTAAAAGATATATATGCTTCCCAATAAAGATTAATATACCATGGTGATTAATTATGGCAGAGATATCAGAAGCTATCGCAATGATAAAAAAAGCTGAATCTGATGCTGAACAACTTATTCTTGATTCAGAGTCCAAATCTGTGGACATGATAAATGAATCAAAAATAAATGCTGAAAATATTATAAATGAGGCAAAAAAAGCAGCAGAAGAAGAAGCTAAAAATACTGTTTTTGATGCAGAAGACAAAGCTAAAAAAGAAGCACAATCTATTGCTAAAGATGGAGAAGCTAATGTAGCTTCCTTAAAAGAAAAAGCTATGGCAAATGTAGATGATGCTGCTTCTATTATTGTCAAAAATGTTTTATAGTGTGAGATTAATGTTCAAGACAGCTAGAATGCGTAAAATTAGAATCGTTACTCTTGATGAGTACATATCCCCTACTGTTAGTGCACTCCACGAACAAGGATTAGTACAAATCAACGAGATTTCTGATAGTATTCAGCAAGATCCTGAATTAGCGGAGTTAGTAACTCCTTCAAAAGCATCTGCTTTCACTGGTAAGTTATCTTCACTTTTAATGAAAACAAGTGCTATTTCTGAACTATTAGGAAATTCTTTATCCGAAGGCCATGGGATCAAAGACACAATAAAGTCTTTTATTAGTCCAGAAATGCCTATTCAAAAAGAAGTTGGGGATTTAGATACTGAAGCTTTAATAAATAAAGCAGAAGACCTTTTGGCTCAAGTTGAAAGTGAAACAAAAGTTATTGAAGGTAAATTTTCCGCACTCGACTCTGAAACAAGTGTATTGACTTCTAATAAAAGTTTAGCTAAGCGTTTATATAATTTAGACATGGACTTGGCTCTTTTAAAAGATTCTAAGTACACTTCCATAACTGTTGGTAGGATTAATGCTGAGTCTGCTTCAGAAATTGAAAGTAACTTAAGTAAATTGACTGATGAATTAGATGTTTTTATAGTCCCTAATGATGATAAAGAAACTGCAAATATTATCGTAGTGACTTTAAAAGAATTCGGCGAAGATGTTTATTCAACACTTCGTAAATTTGACTTTGAGAGAGTTGAAGTTTCCAATGTTGAGGGAACTCCACAGCAAATTATCTCAAGTGCTGATTCTAGATTGGTAACAATAGAATCTGAACGTAATTCAGCTAAAAGTGATTTAAGAGCTATTGCTGAAAGATGGGATGACGATATTTTATCTCTTAAAGAAGAATTAGAAAATGAAAAAGAAAAGAATGAAATACTTGCTGCTTTTGTTCAAACAAAAGATACCTATATGTTAGAAGCATGGGTACCTGTTAAAGATACTGATAAAGTTGAGCAATTAGTAGAAAAAAGTTCTGATGGACATTGTACCTTTGAATTAATTGATGTTGAAGGTACTGATGATGAAGATGTACCTATTTTACAAACTAATAAAGGTTATGTAAAACCTTATGAGGTTCTTGTGGATATGTATTCTCCAGTAAGATATAATGCTATAGATCCAACATTCTTTGTAGCAGTTGTGTTCCCGTTCTTATTCGGGTACTGTTTAACTGATGCATTTTATGGTGCTATTGTAGCTATCATAGGTGTTGTTTTAGTAAGGGGTATGGGTAAACTCAATGATACAATGAAATCATTCGGTTATATTCTTACAGCGTGTGGTATTTGGGCAATTATATTGGGTCTTCTAACTAATGGTTTGTTAGGAGATTTCACACAAAGAATGTTGAATTATAAGTTGCCTACTGTTGTGCCTGCTGTTGAAGCTTTTGTACATCCAGATACTATTTTAATAATAGCAATAGCTATTGGTATAATTTATACTAATATTGGTTTTGTTATTGGAGCTATCAATAATTTCAGATATGGAGAAATAAAAGAAGCTATTGGATCTCAGCTTTGCTGGTTTGTTTTAGAAGCCGGTATTATATTTTTAGTATTAGGATTTATGATGCCTGCAATAGGTATGATCGGATACGGAATTGGAGCAGTTTTAATAATTGCATGTCTTGCTATGTTAATATATGCTAATGGAGCTTATGGAGTTATGGATGTTTTCGGATTTATGGGAGATGTCTTGTCTTATGCTCGTCTTTTAGCATTATGTTTAGCTACAGGAGGTATTGCTATGACTGTAAATATCTTAACTAACTTATGTAATGATATGATTCCAGTTATTGGTATTGTTCTTGCAATTTTCATATTTATATTCGGACATATTGCAAACTTCTTGTTCCAAATTTTAGGTGCATTTATTAACTCTTTACGTCTTCATTACGTGGAGTTCTTTTCACAGTTCTATATGGAAGGTAAAAACAAGTTCCAAGCTTTCAAAGCAAACAGAACTTTTACAAAACTTAAAAATTAAAATTTTTTATTTAAATATATCAAAATTAATTATTATTCAAAGGTGAATTAAATATGGTGGATATTGCTTTAGGTACTGCTTTAGCAGCTATTGGTGCTGGAGTAGCAATTGGTTTCGCTGGATTAGGTTCCGGTTTAGGGCAAGGTATGGCAGCAGCTGGATCTGTAGGTGCAGTTGCAGAAGATAATGACATGTTTGCTAGAGGTATTATTTTCTCTGCATTGCCAGAGACTCAGGCTATTTATGGATTCTTGATTGCAATCTTATTATTAGTATTCTCTGGATTATTAGGTCAAGGAGAAGGTTTATCTACTGAAGCAGGTGTTGTAGCTATCGGTGTAGGTGCAGCTATTGGTTTCGCAGGTTTAGGTTCCGGTATGGGACAAGGTATCGCAGCATCCTCATCTGTAGGTGCTATTGTTGAAGATAATGACATGTTTGCTAGAGGTATTATTTTCTCTGCATTGCCAGAGACTCAGGCTATTTATGGATTCTTGATTGCAATCTTACTTATGGTATTCGGTGGAATATTAGGTTAAGGAGGCAATCTGTATGAGCTCAGGCACAAATAAAATTGTTGAAAGCATTAAGTCTGAAGCCCAGGAGAAAGCTGATAAAATTATTCAAGATGCACAAGCAGAAATAGCAACTATTAATAGTGATGCTGAAAAAACTGCTGAAGCAGAAAAGAATAAAATTTTAGATAATGGTAAAAAACAATCTGATATGAAATATCAGCAAATTATTTCCGAAGCTAAGATGAATGCTCGTAGAGCAGAATTAGGAGCTAAAGAAGAAGTCATTGAAGCAGCTTTTGCTAAAGCTACTGAAGATTTAAAAGCTAAAGCTTCTAGTGATGATGCAGAATATTCAGAATCCTTAATAAAAATGATTGAAGAAGCTACTGAAGAACTTGGTGGTGGAGATTTAATCGTTCAAGTTAAAGAATCTGATGTTGCGAAAGTTGAAGGTCATTTGAAAAAATTATCTGCAGACCTTGCAACTAAAACTGGTGTAAGCACAACCTTAGTATTAGGTGAACCTATTGATGCTATTGGTGGAGCTATACTCAAAACTAGAAATGGTGACATTGAAGTAAATAACACTATCGAATCTAGACTAGATAGATTTAAAGGATTATTACGTAGTGAAGTTGCTAATGTTTTATTTAAAAATTAGGAGGATAAATTATGGCTGATGAAATTGCAACACTTATTAGTTCAGCAGGTCTTACAAATGAAACTTTCTTAGTTTTATGTGTAATTGCTGTTATCGTTATAGGTGCAATAGTCGTAATCATTACATCTAGACCAATTTTGGATATTTATCCATATCTTACTCCTAGTGCAAGCGTACGTGCAAGAAAAGGAAGATTATTTGATGAAAAACAATTATCTGAAATTGTTGAAACAAACAATGTTCACGAATTTGAAAATTATCTTAAAGGTGTTCCTGATTATGCTGACGTATTAGAAGAATATCCTGTTGATAAAGCATTAGATATTCAATGTGCTGATACTTATGAATTTGTAGCAAGAATTGCTCCAAAGGAAATTAGAAGTTCTTTTGTTGTAATGTCTAAAAAAACTGATATTAATAACATTAAAAGTCTTTTAACTGCTAAAGAAGTTGGCCTTACTGAAGAAGAAACTGAAGATTTATTAATTCCACGTGGAGTTTTATATGAAGATTTACGTTCTTTAATTGATGCTGACGGAGTAACTGATGTAGTTACAAGTTTGGACGGCACAGAATATGCTGCTGTATTAGAAGATGCTCTTCCAAAATACGAAAATAGTGGTATGGTTCTTGCATTAGAATCTGCTTTAGATAAATATTATTTAGAAAGTTTATTACGTTCTTCCAATGTTCCTGCTGATGAAAATAAACAAATTTTATTCTCATATGTTGGAACTCAAGTAGATATAGCTAATCTTAAATTGATTATAAGGGCAAAAAAAGACAATTTGTCTTATGATGATATTGCTCCTTATATATTAGAAGACGGTTACCAATTACGTGAATGGAAACTTAAAGATTTAATGGAATCTCCTGATGTTACAAATGTAATATCCGGTTTAGAAGGCACTAAATACTCTGATGTATTAACTGATGCTATGGCTAAATATAATGAAAATGCTTCCATTGCAGTATTTGAAAAAGCTTTAGATGCTTACTTGTCAAAAAGTGCAAAATCTTTATCTATGAAAAAACCATTAGGAATTGGTCCAATTATTGGTTATGTAAGTCAAAAAGAAACTGAAATTAAAAATTTAAAAATTATTGCAAGAGCAAAAAGAGAAGCTGGATTCCCTAACTCTAAAATTATGGAGATGTTAATATGAGTTCTGTAGCAATTATTGGAGATATTGATGTTGTATCAGGTTTTAGACTTGGTGGAGTTAAAAGAGCAGAAGTAGCTAATTCTGCTGAAGAAGCTGTCGCAGCTTTTGATAAAATTTTAGATGAAGAAATTTCAATTATAATTATTACTCAAGTATTAGCTAACGAAATTAGAAATCATATTAATAGGAAAATTGGTTCTAGTGTATTACCAATGATAATTGAGATACCTGATAAAGACGGGTCCTCTGAAGGATCATCTGATCAAATGGCAGATCTCATCAAAAGAGTTATTGGGGTAGAGATGGTTAAATGATTATCGAAGGAAAAATTATTAAAATTGCTGGGCCTGTTATTATCGCGGATGGTATGAGAGGAGCTCAGATGTATGAAATGGTTAGAGTAGGTGAACAAAAGCTCATTGGGGAAATTATTGAGCTTGAAGGTGACACCGCTACCATTCAAGTATATGAAGAAACAGCTGGTATTCAACCAGGTGAAGTAGTTGAAAGTACTGGAGGTCCATTGTCTGTAGAACTTGGTCCTGGTGTAATGGGTTCCATTTTTGATGGTATTCAAAGGCCTTTAGAACTCATCAGAGAAGAATCTGGTGATTTCATTGCTAGGGGAGTAGATGCAGAATCTATCAGTAAAGAGAAAAAATGGACATTCAAACCAGTAGCTAAAGTTGGAGACAAAGTTAAAGGTGGAGATGTTCTTGGTGAAGTACAAGAAACTTCTGCAGTTTTACAAAAAATATTAGTTCCTCCAATGATTGAAGGTGAATTAACAAGCATTGCTTCTGAAGGTGAATACACAGTATTAGAAGACATTGCTGAAGTTGCAACTGATAAAGGTGACGAAAAAATCCAAATGCTTCAAAAATGGCCTGTAAGGAAAGGACGTCCATATGTGGATAAATTGGACCCTGATGTACCTCTTGTAACTGGTCAAAGAGCACAAGATACTTTCTTTTCAGTAGCTAAAGGTGGAGCAGCAGCTATTCCAGGTCCTTTCGGATCAGGTAAAACTGTTACCCAACAGCAATTAGCTAAATGGGCAGACGCAGATATTGTTATTTATATTGGATGTGGAGAACGTGGTAACGAAATGACTGAAGTACTTACTGAATTCCCATACCTTGATGACCCTAAAACTGGAAACCCATTAATGGACAGAACTGTTCTTATTGCAAACACTTCAAACATGCCGGTAGCAGCTCGTGAAGCATGTGTATACACAGGTATTACTATTGCTGAATATTACCGTGACCAAGGTTACGATGTAGCACTTATGGCTGATTCAACCTCAAGATGGGCTGAAGCTATGAGGGAGATTTCCGGAAGACTTGAAGAAATGCCTGGGGAAGAAGGTTACCCTGCATACTTAGCATCCAGACTTGCTCAATTCTATGAAAGAGCAGGAAGAGTAAACACTATTGGTACTACTTCTGATGTAGCTTCCATTACTGTTGTTGGTGCTGTATCACCTCCTGGTGGGGACTTATCTGAACCTGTTACTCAGAACACTTTACGTATCTGTAAAGTATTTTGGGCTTTAGATGCATCTCTTGCAGATAAACGTCACTTCCCTTCAATTGACTGGTTACAAAGTTATTCTTTATATGTAGACAGTATTGAAGGCTGGTGGGCTGAAAATGTAGCTGCTGATTGGAGAGAAACTCGTGATCAAGCTATGATTTTATTACAAAAAGAATCAGAACTTCAAGAAATTGTACAATTAGTTGGTCCTGATGCATTACCTGAAGCTGACCAAGCTACTTTAGAAACTACTCGTATGTTAAGAGAAGATTTCTTACAACAAAATGCATTTGATGACATTGATACATATTGTCCACCTGTCAAACAATACAATATGTTAAAAACTATTTTATTATTCCATAAAGAAGCTCTTGCAGCTGTTGGCAGGGGAGTTCCTATTCAAAACATAGTAGCATTACCTGTTAAAGAAGAAATTGGTAAAATGAAATACATTCCACAAGACGAATTTGCAGCTAAATGTGAAGAAATTCAAGCAGCTATTACTAAACAATGCAGTGAGGCTTAAATATGAACACAAATATTAAAACAAGAGAATATACTACAATCTCCGAAGTCTCCGGTCCTTTAATGGTTGTTGAAGGTGTAGAAGGCGTAGGTTACAACGAAATTGTAGATATCGAAACACCTAATGGTGAAAAAAGAAGTGGACAAGTTCTTGAAGTAACTGACGATGTTGCAGTTATTCAAGTGTTCGAAGGAACAACTGACTTAAACACTAAAAATACTAAAGCTAGATTCACCGGTCAAACTGCTAAAATTGGTGTATCTAGAGATATGATGGGTCGTATGTTCAATGGTATCGGTAAACCTATTGACGGCGGACCAGAAATAATTCCTGATGAAGAATTAGATATTAATGGAAGTCCAATGAACCCAGCTTCTCGTGAATTCCCTGAAGAATTTATTCAAACTGGTATCTCTACCATTGACGGTATGAACACTTTAGTAAGAGGTCAAAAACTTCCTATTTTCTCAGGTTCTGGTTTACCTCACAACGAATTAGCAGCTCAAATCGCAAGACAAGCTAAAGTGCTTGGGGACGATGCAGAGTTTGCAGTAATATTCGCTGCTATGGGTATTACTCACGAAGAAGCTAACTTCTTTATGAGAGATTTCGAACGTACCGGAGCTCTTGAAAAAGTAACTGTATTCATGAACTTAGCTGATGACCCAGCTATTGAAAGAATCTTAACTCCTAAAATGGCTTTAACTACTGCAGAATATTTCGCATTTACTTTAGGTATGCAAGTATTGGTAATTTTAACTGATATGACCAACTACTGTGAAGCATTAAGGGAAATTTCCGCAGCTAGGGATGAAGTACCTGGAAGAAGAGGATATCCTGGATACATGTATACTGATTTAGCTAACATATATGAAAGAGCAGGACGTATTGATGGTAAAGAAGGTTCTATTACTCAAATGCCTATCTTAGTTATGCCTCAAGACGATATTACTCACCCAATTCCAGATTTAACTGGTTATATTACTGAAGGACAAATTGTATTAAGCAGAGAACTCAACAGGAAAGGTATTTATCCTCCTGTAGATGTACTTCCATCACTTTCTCGTTTGATGAGTGGTGGTATCGGCGGAGACAAAACTCGTGATGATCACAGTGGTGTATCTGACCAACTTTACTCTGCATATGCAGGTGGTCGTGAATTAAGAGACTTAGTTGCTGTTGTAGGGGAAGAAGCTCTTACCGAAAGGGATCAAAAATTCTTAGAATTTGCTGAAGAATTCGAAGGTAAATTCATTACTCAAAGTAAAGACGAAGATAGGTCTATCATTGAAACCTTAGATCTTGGTTGGGACTTACTTAAAATCTTACCTAAATCTGAACTTAAACGTGTTAAAGAAGAATTTATTGAACAATACCTTCCAAAAGAATAAGCTCATTCATATAACGGGTGATTAAATGGCACAAGATATTATAGATGGAATAAATCCAACAAGGATGGAATTATTATCTCTTAAAAATAGAACTAAACTCGCTGTAAAAGGGCATGGTTTACTCAAAGAGAAAAGGGATGCTTTAATCAAAGAGTTTTTTGATATTTTGGATCGTGTCAAAGGTGTTCGTGAAGCTGCTGAAAGAAGCTTAAAAGAAGCTAATGAAGCTTTACTTGAAGCTCAAATAGCTATGGGTGACTTAGCTGTTAGGAAAGCATCTTTATCAGTTAAAGAATCTATCGATGTAGATATTAAATCTAGAAGTGTTATGGGTGTATCAGTTCCTGTAACCAATGTTAAAATGGAAGAAAGATCCATTATTGACAGAGGTTACAGCTTTTCTGACACCACTATACAATTAGATGAAGCTGCTAAGAAATTTGAAGAATCTATTAAATTCTTAATTGAACTTGGTGAAGTGGAAAAAACTATTTTCTTACTTGCTGAAGAAATTGAGGCTACTAAACGTAGGGTAAATGCGTTAGAGCATATTATGATTCCAAGATTCGAAAACACTGAAAAATATATTGATATGAGACTCCAGGAAATGGAAAGGGAAAACTTTGTTAGATTGAAAATGATCAGGTCCACTATCGAGAAGAAAGATAATGAGGCTAAAGAAGCAGCTATTGAAGAAGAAGCTGCTGAAGTAGAAGCTTAAGTTTTACTTAACTTCTTCATTTTCTATCTATTTTTATTATTTATTTTAAATTTTAAACTTTGTTAGGCTTTATTTATTTAAAAAAAGTTATTTTTAGTAGTTATTGTAAAAATTTTTAATTACTGGAAAATTCTAGAAAGAGGTGTATTTATGCAACGTAACCCTATAGACCAATTTTTAAAGGACCCTGACAATAAGGCGAAATTATTTATCTGGTTAACTAGATCTATGATAATAGTAACGTTTATGATAACTATAGGTACAATTATATTTATTTTATACTTATTAGGAGTTATTAACTAGCTTATTTACAGTTTGGCTAGATGATTCTACTTTTTCATATAACTTATCAAAATCTTTATCTTTATCTATTATTGTAAGTAACGGCTCATCTTTTTGTGTAATTGATCCGAGATGAGGCATATCATAAAGGTTGTTTAAATCTATTTTTTCATACTTTACTGTTTTGGGGGAGTATATTATTTTTTTATAGCTGTAATATTTCGCTTTGTCAATAGATATTATTTCATTTTGGCAGGCTTTGATATGTGCTTCAAGCATATTGATTCCTAAAGCTTGCTGGACACATTCAAATGTTCCCTGAATTCTGGGATTTATTTCAATTACATATAATCCGTTTTTATTTAAAATAAAATCTACACCATTTGATCCGATTAATTCAAATTTTCCGATTAGTTTTTCAGAAGTATCTGCCATTTCTCTGTTTATTGCATCAGTATTTTTTACAGGTGCCAATATTGATTTTTCGGTTAGGGGAAGGATATTTCCAACATATTTGAACTGGCTGTTTTTTTCAAAGTCATGCTGGGTTAGCAGTCTTGAATTTACAATGTTTTCAGCTTCATTTTCACTGCCCAATACTGAAGAACTTAAATTTATACCTTCAATATATTCCTGAACAATCAGTTTTTCATCACAGTTTAATTGAAGTTGTGATTGATTATTTAATAAGTTTGTGTTATATCCTCCTGATCCTTTAAGTGGTTTTGCAATATATTGAACTTCAGGATTATTTTTTTGAATTTCAACAGCTTCATCTACATCATTCACATAAAAAGTTTCAGGAGTTAAAAATTCGTTTCGGATTTCTTTATAAAATCGGTATTTGTCTTCAACTTTGCTGATGTCTTTATTTCCCAGAATCTTTTTTTGATGTTTTTTTTCAAAATCATTTGGTGAAATTCCTGAAATCGGAATAATATAATCTACCTCATCAAGATAGTCTTTGGAAACATTTAAAATATTTTTGCTGCTGAATTTATCTTCAAAAACACCGCAGTCAGGATTAATACTTTCATCCAATATTATTTTCTGGTTTTCAATTGACGGAACATCGGATGTTGAAAAATAGCTAGTTGAATAAATAGTATAATTTAGTTTTAGTCCGCTTTCAATCATACTTCGAGTATTTATTCCAATAAGAAGTAATTTTTCCATAAAATATCAAGCAAAAAAAGTTTTTTTTAAAAATAGTCCCGAGCGGAGTCGAACCGCCGTCTCCGGGTCCAAAGCCTAGAAGGATTACCACTACCCTACGGGACTATATTTTGTTTGTACCAGTAGTACAACATTCTATATTTATTTGATAAGTAGTATATAAATATATCGGTTTATTTTAAATTTTTATAAAATAGACATTTTTCATGCCAACAGCAGTCTTCACATATATCTTTGACACTATTTTTGCTGTTAAAAATATGTTTAGTTTCATTAAATAGCTTTAATGCATCATATTCTTTACTATTATCTATTTTGGATAGGATTTCATTATCCATCTTTATGATTTCTGCGTTCTGTTTTTCATTTCCGCAAAGGTCATTTTTTAAATTTGGACAGCATCTGCAGATATCATCAGCTTTATTTGTAATGGTAATAGTTGTATTTTCAGATTTTCTCAGGTTATTTATATATGTCATATTTTTAACAAAACTGTCGTTGTATCCATAACCCTGAAATCCCTGAAGACATAACAAGTGATGTCCTCTTAATTTAATTTTCATAATATCAGTAAATAAAAAAAGAAAAGGTTAAAAAACCTTATTTATTCTTTTGGTAAAAATACTTTAGAAACAGATGCTGCACCTAATATTTTTACAATATCTCCAACAATAAATGGAATGAATCCCATAATTAATAATTCAGAGATTGAAAGCATTGCACCTTGGCTCATGTAAGCCCATAAAGCTAATCCGACAAGTCCTGGAATGTAAATTATTGCAAAGTTAGCTACTCCAATAACTGCTGCCATTTTAGTGAAGTTACGTGCATCTGCATATTTGTCAGTTATAGTACCGATAAAGTAGGATGCAAGAATAAATCCTATAAAGTATCCGCAATTGGATCCAAGAAGAACATCTATTCCACCACTCATACTAGCAAACCATGGTACGCAAGTTGCACCAAGAGCAACATATAAAATTTGACTTAAACAGCCGTATCTTTTACCGAGTATTAACCCGGAGCATAACACTGCAAATGTTTGTGCAGTTATTGGCACAGGAGTCCATGGGAGTGGAATGATAATTTGAGCCATTAAACCTGTAAAACAAGCCATTAAAAATGACATTAATATTTTAGCGACAGTGCTAGATTCGCGTATTCCTTGGAATATGTTTTTTCTAGCAGTATAATAATTATTCATATTCATAGTATTCCTCCTTGATTTTTAAATCATCATACTTTAATATGTTTATCATTTTTACTATTTAATTTTTTGTACAAGCACATTGCAAAAAAGAGTTAATTATTGGCGTCCTGACTGTAAATTTGGGTTGTGGACAAATTGCTGTGTCCAAGCAGTTGCTGAATTATCTTGATATTCACTCCCTGTTCAAATAGATGTGTTGCATAGGAATGGCGTAAAATGTGAGGTGTTATTTTCTTTTCGATGCCGCTTTCATTTCCGTATTTTTTTATCATTAGCTGAACATATCGTGGAGTTAATGGATTTCCGCTTTTGTTAACTACCAGATAATTGCTTTTCTGTGTTCTTTTTTCCAAATATTTTTGTATTAACTGTTTGGTTGATTCATCAAGTAAAATAACTCTGCTGTTGTTTTTGCCTACAATGGATAACTGTTTTCCTTCAAAATTTACATTGTCTACACTTAAGTTTATAAGTTCAGAAACACGCAGTCCTGATGAATATAATAGGGTCACTATCAGTTTGTCCCGTAGTTTGGTAATGATGCGAAAATCACTATCTGAATTTTCATCCCATGTAATGCTGTCCAGAAGTTGTTTTACTTCTTTTTGTGTTAAAAAATTAGGTGGTGATTTAATTCTTTTTGGTGTTGTAATTGAATCTAAGAAATGAATATTGTTAAACTCAAGAAACTTCTTGACAACTACCGTAACCAGGTAAATGTAATTTTGACTAACATTTTTCACTTGTTTTAAATAGAGTATATAGCTATTGAAGTATTTTATGAACTCTTTTTCATTATAAATAGCTATTTGATTTTTTAGATAAGTAGTAAATTTATGTATTATTGATGAATAGGTTTTGATGGTGTTTTGTGAATAGTTGTTGTTCTTTAAAGAAGTTATGTAACTTTCTTTTATTTTATTAAAATTATAAACGTCGAGAATATTTATTTTATTCCCGTTTTTGTCTATAATCTCATTTTTAAAATCATATGTTTCCATTAGGACACCTTATTAATCCATGGTTATTATTTTTAAGTTATCCGGTTTTTTAACTATGTTCATGGATCTAAATGCAACTAATCTTTTAATTCCTTTTAATGAAGCAACATCAACAAGTCTCTGACTTATGATTCCATCAAAAATAACTGTGTCTGCACTTGTTTCTATATTTTTAATTTCTTCATAAATGTTTTCAACTTCCACTTCCTGAGTCATGTTTAAAGCTTCGTCCAGTATAGCTCCACAGCCGCTGCCTTCAAATTCTTTTAACATGTCTTTCATTAATTTTGTTTCGTCATCTTCAATAGGAATTTCTTCAATTTGCACTTCTTCTTTGACTTTAGTTTCGTGTTGTTGATGTTTGTTATTTGAATGTTTGTTGTTGTGTTTGCCGTTATGTTTTTTATGGGAGTTTTTGCTGTCAGATTCACTTAATATATTGTGATTAGCTAAAAATTGTGCTGTAGGAACTTTGTCCCTTAGGGCAACCAATACTTCATCTTTTTCAAGGTCTTCAACTTCTTTACCTTTAGGAGCACGTGTAATATAGTCAACATCTCCGATTTGCAGGAGTTCTTTTAAAATAAGTTCTCCACCACGGTCTCCATCTACAAATGCAGTTGTTGTTCTTTTTTTACTTAGGTTTCCTATGGATTGTGGAACACTGACTCCTTCAACAGCCACAGTATTTTTGATGCCGTATTTAAGTAAGTTCAATACATCGCTACGACCTTCTACCACAATAATTGCATCGGAAGTGTGTATGCTTGGACCTGCTGGCAATCTGTCTTCACCATATTCTGAAATTTCATGAACACGCATTGCTTCTCTTACTTCTTCAATCATTCTCATACTTGCAGGGCTGGCACTTTCAATCATGTTTTTGTAGATTTCCTTTGCACGGTTTACAACCTGTTCTCTTTTAACTGCTCTTACATCTTCAACTTTAACTGTGTGAATTTCTGCTTCACAGGGTCCAACACGGTTAATTGTTTCAAGTGATGCTGCAAGAATGGCGGTTTCAACTCTGTCTAAGCTGGATGGAATTACAATTTCTCCTTTAGCTCTTCCACCATTGGAATGGATCATTACCTGAATCCTGCCGATTCTTCCAGTTCTTTGAAGTTCTCTTAAATCTAAATCATTACTTAATAATCCTTCTGTTTGTCCAAATACTGCACCGACTACATCTGGTTTTTCTACAATACCATTTGCATTAATTTGTGCATGAATTAAGTATTTTGTTGTAGTTAATTCTTCTCCTTTTCCCATTGTTAAGCCTCCTTTTTATTTTTATTGGCTTATTTTCTTATCTTTCTAAAAATTGGGTATTTTAAGAAATAATCTTGATAAACATATCTAATATCTTTTAGTTAAGATATCTTTTATACACTAAAAAGAGTTAAAATCTACTGAGCATATTACTAATTTCATTTATAGCCTATATAGAACATATTAGCTATTTTTCTTTATTTTTTAAGATTATATTTAGTTAGTAATATTAATTGCTCCTGTTTTGTTTTTAAATTGAATAATAATTAAATTGTAATAATGAATGTAAATAAACTCTTTAAGTATAATTGTGAGTATTTTTTTATACTTCATTAAGTATTTTGAAAATACTAATATATATAATTAGTTAGTTATGTCAAAATTTTTGAAAAATCTTTTTTAAGCGGTTCTTACATATATCTATATATTAATTAAGAGAAGTGATTTAATGTCAGTAACACCTAGTGATTTATTACACAATAAAAAAGACTTAAATAAGAAAATTGATGTGGAAGATATAGATTTAAGTGAAATATCCATTGAAGATTTGGTTTTCAATAAAAAAAACTATAAAAATTATATTAACTTGAAGTCTTTACTTGAAGGTGTTTCCACCTGCCAAATTTCCGATGCATATAACGGAATTTCAAGAAGATCAGGTGTTATCAAAGAATTGAAACCTATTAACAGATTAAGGGTTTGGGGTAGAATTACTACCTGCAAAACCAACAGTGATGATTGGGGAACTTCCGCATTAGCTATTGATGAAGCTAATGATGGAGATATATTATTTATTAAAACCAATAATTCTGACATGTCTGTATGGGGTGAATTAGCTTCAACCTGTGCTAAAGCTAATGGTGTTAAAGCTACTGTAATTTATGGGTCTGTCAGAGATTTGGATGCTCTGTATTATATGGATTATCCTATTTTTGCTTGTGATTATGCTCCAAATGCAGGAAGTGCTTTAGGATTGGGAGAAATCAATGTGGATATTTCTGTTGGGGATATGACTATTCAACCAGGTGACTTTTTCTATGGTGATGAAACCGGCGTTGTTATTATTCCTCAGTCTTTGTTTAAACAGGTCATGACTCAAACATTAGCTATTAAAGTAAAGGAATTAGGTATCATTGATGCTATTAATGGTGGTAAAACTTTGTCTCAGGCTGCTGGGTTAAAATAGTGTTTAGGACAATTAAATAGTAAAACATTTAAATAGCAAATTTTATTGATATATAAATATATCGATACATTTATATATTATCACATGCATATTAATAGTTGATACAGATTATTTTATGATTGATTTTTTATGAAAGTTTTAGGAAATAGTTTGCATATTGCAAATTCTGGAAAATTAATAGCTAGATCATCTAAAACACCTAGTCCTGGTGGTATTGTTTTTAATAGCGATAAAACTAAAATAGGCAAGGTTAGCTATGTTTTTGGACCTACTAAAAGTCCGTATGTTTCAATTAAATTATTTAAATCTGCTAATTTAGATAAAATCAAGAGAAACTATGGTGAAAAACTATTTGTATCAAGACCAAAATCTAAGAAACCTAGGAAGAGGAGGGTGAAAACACGAAACAAAAAGTAAACGAAATCCCTAAAAAGGTCGGACATAAAAGAACAGAAAAAGAAATTATGCAAGGTGATGTTTATGATAAAGATAAACAAACCGTATGTCCGGAATGTGGTTCCACAGAATTAATTGGTGATTATGAAAGGGCAGAAGTAGTTTGTGCTCACTGTGGATTAGTTATTGATGAAAATCTAGTGGATATGGGTCCTGAATGGAGGGCATTTGACCACGAACAAAGAGATAAACGTACTAGGGTTGGAGCTCCAATCACTTACACCATTCACGATAAAGGTTTAAGTACTATGATTGACTGGAGGAATAAGGACATTTATGGTCGTGATATTCCTGCAAGAAACAGAGCACAATGGTATAGATTAAGGAAATGGCAAAGAAAAATTAGGATTTCTGGTGCTACAGAACGTAACTTGGCATTTGCATTAAGTGAGCTGGACAGAGATTCTTCAAGATTAGGTCTTCCAAGAAGTGTGAGGGAAGCTGCATCTGTAGTATACAGAAGTGCAGTGGACAACAAACTTATTCGTGGAAGGAGTATTGAAGGAGTAGTTGCTGCTTCTTTATATGCTGCTTGCAGACGTTGTAATGTTCCCCGTACTTTAGATGAAATAGCTGAAGTTTCAAGAGTTACTAAAAAAGAAGTAGGTAGGACTTACAGATTCCTTACAAGGGAATTAAACATTAAATTACCTCCAACTTCTCCGGTCGATTATGTGCCTAGATTTGCTAGTGAATTAGGTTTGTCTGGTGAAGCACAATCCAGAGCTATTGAAATTATTGAAAAAGCAATGGAAAAAGGTTTGACTTCTGGTAGAGGACCAACTGGTGTAGCTGCAGCTGCATTATATATTGCATCTGTATTGTTGGGTGAGAGAAAAACCCAAAGAGATGTAGCAGATATTGCAGGTGTTACTGAAGTAACTATAAGAAACAGGTATAAAGAATTAACAGAACAACTTGAAATGGGTGTAACTTTATAAACCACCCTATTTTAACTTTTTTTACTATATTTTTCAATACGATATATTAATTCATTGACAATTCCATCGTTATTTGTTTTTTTAACTTTAGCTAGTTTTTTCTGATATTTGGAGAGCCTTTTTAAGAATTTTTCCACTTCTTGAGGACTCATCTTTTCATGATATTCTCCATAACCTAATTTCTGAACATAAAATCCGTTTAATGTTTGTTCAAAGTTTCCAATAGCTGGAACGCTGTATATTGGTTTTTTAAGGGATATGGCTTCTGATATAAAGGTAAATCCACCATTACAGATTACTGCCTTGGCACTGGCTAAATCATTGTAGAACTCATCTTCATTAAATAATTTGTAAGTCAGATTTTCGTCTGTTTTGTCCTTATTAAATCCGTAAACAATAAATTTTTCATTTAATGATTTCAATTGCTCGACTAATTTCACACTTTCTTTACTGGTCTGATAGACAATAATGTGATCTTCAATTGTAGGTTCCAGCTTTAAGATATCTTCACGAATCACTGGAGGATAGAGCACCGCCCTTTTTTTAGGCTTGATTTTCGGATAAAAGAAGCTGGTTAAAATATGTATTTTCGGTTTTATTACATATGACTTTATTACACCTTTTGCTTTTAGCATTTCTCCCTGATGCTTTGGAGGATAGTCAATTGCAGTTTGGGTAATCATGTGGATATTGTCCAGACTTATTAATGGAATGCTGAGAAGTTTGGAAACCATTGTTGCATAGATTTCAAAATCAGTAACAATAACGTCAGGAGATAATTTTCTTGCTTTTTTATATAGTTCTTCATATCCTTCTTTAATGTTTAGAGGATTACGTTTAATGGCATTCATTAATGTTTTTGTATTGCTGACTTTGTTATTTATATAAACTGTGTTGAATCCGCCGATTTTATAGACATTGTCAAATTTTTCATTTAAATATTTGTAAGCACGGTCGCTGCTGAAAATGTAAACGTCATATTTGTCTTTTATACGGTCGATTATTACGCTGCTTCGGATAGCATGACCCATTCCCTCTCCACAGATACAATAAAAAATTACTTTTTTATCTCTGATTTTTGTTTTTTTGGATTTTTTAAGATAGACTTTTGCAGTGTTTATTTTTTGTTTGGATTCATCATAGCTGTTTTTCAAATGGTCCAATTTTTCAGATTCCAGAGCAATTTTATCTAATTTATGTTTGCTTATATGTTCTTTTCCATGATCAAAACCATAATTTAAATCTGAAGCTTCTGTTCTAATGCCTAAAAAGTCATTTACAGTACTTTTACCGTATTGCTTAGCTAGTGTTGCAAGTCCTTCCTCTTCAAGCCTTCTTGTGGAAACTCCAATTTTAGCATTTCTCAATACTTTAAATCTTTCTTTTTTGGCCAATCTTTCAATATATTCTGTATCTTCACCGAAAGTTAATTCTTCATCAAATCCGCCGCAGCATTCATGCAATTCCCTTTTAGTTATTATACCATAACATCCGGCACCGTGTGGCTTTATTTTTTCAACGCTTATCATAAACAAATTGGCCAAATCATGTAAGATTTTATCTTCTGTTTTTTTGGATAGGGGTTTCATTTGTGTAATTGCAATACCCAATCTTTCCATTTTAAATTCATAGATAACTTTTGCAAGATAATCTTCGGTAAGTTTTAAATCAGAGTCTAAAAATAGTAAATACTCACCTTTAGCTACTTTCGCACCATTATTTCTACCTACTGCAGGCATTCCGCCTTCAACAACAATACATCCGTATTCTTCAGCTATTTTTACAGTATTGTCTTTAGAGTTAGCATCAGCAACAATTATTTCATAGTCTCTGAAATCCTGCTGTTTAATACTTTCTAGAAGTAAGGGAAGGTATTCTTCTTCATTATATGTAGGTATAATAATGCTTAAAATCATATGTTAATATTAATTTTTAAAACTTATAAGTTTTTATTAAATATATGAGTAAATGTTCCATGAAATCGTGTAGTAGTCACATTTATTGTTTAGAGGTATTTTCAAATCCTTGATTAAATTCAATTCATTATAATTGGAATCAAGTGTATAAACTGTTTTGTTTTCACTATGATGAATACTTTCTACTGGAAAATCATTTAGTTCAATATTGTCTGCAGGATTTACGACTTCAAGTGTGTAATATTCATCATTTGCTCCAAAAATAGCTATTGAAATTCTTAAAGTTATAAAAAGAATAGCTATAATGTAGGGCAGTAGTCTGTGGAGATGGAATTTCACTTCACTTAACCCTGCATCCTTGTAGTAGGGATATTCTTTTTTGGAATCATTTAATATTTTCTTATTTTTTAAAACAACTCCTCCGATATAATAATCGAAATAATAATGGTTTCTGTAAACTAAAAAAAGTCCGCAAATACCTAACATGGAAGGTGTGGAAAACATTCCTCCATCTAATGCTCCAATAAGTAAACAGGTTGAAAAGAAACTTAAAAGGATTGCTGTTGGAGCTAAACGTTTTTGATTGGCCAATATTTCCAATATAAATAAAATAGGGAATAATATGATTGCTGTTTTAGCAATATTCGGAACATAGGTGTATAATCCAACTCCTGTATTGATTCCGCTACTGATAAACGGTCCGATCAGGGAGGTTACAGCTTCTCCAAAAATGGATTTCAGCAGATGGGTATGTAAAATACTGGTACTTGCAGCCTGTGAACTTTCACTCATAAAAGTCACATTTAATGGAATTCCTAAAGACTGTCTAAACAGGATTTCGGCAATAATTCCTGAAATTAGCAAAAGACATCCTACACAGATAGCTATTTTTAAGTATTTGTCAGAGTCAATATCTTTATTTTTCAGGGTAAATGTTTGACTTAAAATTAAAAACAGTCCAAAAAGTCCAAAAAATAAAATATCTTTTCCTTTAGAAGAACCCATTAGAAATACTCGAGTTATTGGCCTTATTATTGGATTGAAGATGTCTGTTATAAAAAGTACACCTGCAAATAATATAAATATGAATCCGGCCAATATAATATTATTCCTTTTCATTAAAATTAATTTAAGTTTTTAATGATTTAAAAGATTTACTGAATATGTGTTTTTATGATATTTACATTAGAATATTTCATTGGTTTAATTTTAATTGGTGTTGTTGCAGGATTTGCATCAGGTCTTTTAGGTGTTGGAGGGGGATTTTTAATTGTTCCATTCCAGTATTTCCTGTTGGAGTATCTTGGAGTTGACCCGTCACTTGCCATGATGATATCTCTTGGAACCAGTCTGGCCATTATTATTCCGACAGCAACAAGCGGTGCATCCAGGCATTTAAAAGTTATGGACAATATTTTAAAACCAGGAATAAGACTGGGGTTATTCGGTATTGTTGGGGGCATATTGGGCGGTCTGATTGCATCAATGCTGCCGACACAAATATTAAAAATCATATTTGGATGTTTATTGTTGTTTATAGCTATTCGTAACTTGATGTCTGCCGATAAAAAGACTTCAAAAGCTAGAGCCAAATTTAATTTAATAAACATAGCTGTTGTAGGGGTATTGGTTGGAATTTCCTCAGGTCTTTTAGGTGTTGGTGGAGGAGTATTTATAATTCTAATTTTAACTGTAATATTCGGATTTTCAATGATTGAAGCTATCGGAATTTCATCAGTATTTATTAGCCTAACAGCTATTGGAGGGACCGTATCATATATAATATCTGGCTGGGGAGTTAATCCGTTTCCGTATTCATTGGGTTATGTAAGTTTAGTTAATTTTGCAGTTATCGCAATGTTTTCAGTACCTTTAGCTTATTATGGTGCAAAAATAGCTCATAAGGTTCCTGAAAAAAGATTAAAACAGATATTTGGTTTGGTGGTTTTGTATATTTCACTTAAAATGCTGGGAGTAGTTCCTTAATCTTTAAATTTAACTCCCATTCCCATTGCAGTAATTTGAAAACTGTCTCCACCTAAACCGATTAACCCATATTCTATTTTTAAATCCAGGATTCCATTTCCTCCATGAGCTTTAATTTCATTAGCTATTTGGATTAGGACACTGTCTTTAGCTTTTTTAAGCATTTTTAAAGTGTCTTTTTCATATTTTTCAGGGTCAATGTGGATTAGTTTTTTATCTCTTTCCAAAAATACTGTTGCATGAAAGTGGTCTATGATTTCTATTTTTTTATTGATTGGATGTGAGCTGGTTATGAATATAAAATCCAAATCATTTATTTGTTTATTGCTTTCCAGTTCATTTTCAACAACTTCCGCATCAATAGTTCTTATGGGTTTTTGCTTTCCTGTTATTTTATAATACATGTCAGATAATTTGGAATAGGTATAATCTGTAATTTTTTTAAATGTCCCAAAGAAATAGGAGATTATTCCAATTATAACAACTAAAAAGAAATAGTTAATAAGTGTGGGAAGAGCTGCCTGTAAAATTACAATTATTGATCCGAAAGTGATTACATTTACTCCAAGTGTAGGATTGGCTATAATAAAACCGTAAACTACAGTTACAAGAAATAAAATAAATGCGCTGATGGCTCCAATATCTTCGCCAATTATTCGTTTAGCCAATATGGTTTCAGCATATCCTGCAGCTAATGGAGCAAAAATAAGTCCAAAATTCCATCCATAAATATCAATATGGAAGTATAAAAAAATATAATAAGTTAAAATACCAACAAATGTTCCAAAAGAAATGCAGATAATAGCTTCTTTTAAGTTTTCCACATTTTCTATTCTTTCTTTAAGATTCATATTATTCGTATTTTATAGCAGTACCGTAAGCTGTTACAAGAATTGTATTTCCCATAGTACCGCCTAAGTTATCGTAAGAAATTTTCAATCCGATAATAGCATTTGCACCTAAATATTCTGCTTTTTCTTCCATACTGTTCAGTGCAATATCACGTGCTTTTTGGATTTCTTCTTCATATCTTGAGGTTCTTCCGCCTACAACATCCCGAACACCGGAAAATAAATCTTTATAAATGTTAGCACCGATTAAGGATTCTCCGGTTACTAAACCTTTATATTCAACAATTTCCTTATTTTCCAGTGTGTTTGCAGATGTCAATATCATTTTCATCACTTATTTCATGAAAGTCATTACTGCCCAAATAGCTAAGAAAAGAATGATAACTCCAGTTAACATATATCTGCTTTTCTTTTGTTGATTAAGTCTTTGATCCCAAACTTTTTGACAGTCTGGAGAGCATACAAGTTCATTTAAAGGTATAGGGGTTCCGCAAATTGGACAATGTTTATGTGGTTCTACAGCCATATTATCACCATATTTTTATATTTTAAAAAAGTCTTTAGTAGTTTTTGTAACTTCTTTTGCAAGTTTTTCTACATCATAATCGTTTTTATAATGAGCAATTGTTTTTAGGATATGAGGTAAATATTTGGGTTCATTTTTATTACTTTTAGGTTTTTTATCAAAGTTTTTAGGTATTAAAAATGGAGCATCTGTTTCTATCATTAATTTGTTGGTTGGAATTATACTTACTGCATCCTGCAGGTCACTGCCTCTTTCCATATCACAAATCCATCCGGTAACACCAATGCAGCATCCCAAATCAATATAATTTTGAGCTTCCTGCTTGGTTCCTGTAAAACAGTGAACTACTGATTTTTCACAAACATCTTCATGCTTTTTTAAAATATCATATAAATCTTTGTGAGCCTCTCTTTCATGTAAAAATAAAGGCATATCTAAATTTTCAGCTAATTCGACCTGTTTTTCAAACCATTTTCTTTGAACATCTCTTGGAGAAAAATCACGGTTATAATCAAGACCGCATTCTCCAATAGCTATAACACAATCATTTTCAGCTATTTTTTCCAGTTCCAAAAGAGTATTGTCATCACATGTTTTTGCATCATGAGGATGAACACCGGAAGTTGAATATAAAGTTCCCGGATAATTGGATGCATATTCACAAGCTATCTGACTTGCTTTGACATTGGTTCCTGTAATTATAAATTTGGAAACACCTTCATCAATGGCATCTTCAATTATACTTTCTCTATTTTTTCTAAAAGAAGGATGCATTAAATTAAGGCCAATATCAATAAGATTTTCCACTTAATCACCTATTTATTTGCTGATAACTTTGGTTCCTACTTCCTCACCATTAATAGCTTTAATTAAGTTTTCAGAATCATAACCGTTAGCTATTACAGTTTCAAGAGATGATCTTTTAATCATTTGAATTGCAGTCATATCAAAGAATTCATAGGTTCCGGCTTTGGTGTCTTTTCCGCTGATGAATTCTATCATTTCACTAGCTGTAATTTCTTTAATTAACTTAGCATCTTCGTACTTGTTCGGATCTTTATCATACATTCCGTCAACAGAGGTTAGGTTAATAAGTTTATCTGCATGGATGTATTCTGCTAAAATAGCGGAAACTGCATCTGTACTGTGTGCAGGTTCTGTTCCACCCATTACAATTATTTTTCCGGTAGCTGAATATTCCAAAGCTTCCTGGAAGTTATGAGGTACTTTCTGATAAGCAGCATCTCCAAGTGCAGATAATAACAATTTAGCATTAATTCTTGTAACTTCAATTCCAATATCATCGCACTGAGCTTCACCAGCTCCAAGTTCACGAACAACTCCAATATATTCTCTAGCAGGTTTTCCTCCACCTACAACAACGAATATTTCATGTTCGCTAGCTAATGATTTTAATATTTCACTATATTCCTGGAATTTTTTACAGTCATATTCTTTTAATAAAATTGATCCTCCAATTGCTACAACTATCTTCATATATTCACCTTAACTATTATTTATTTGGATGATATTATTTAAATTTTAAATTATTATTTGCTGTAAAAAGAAAAATTGATTTTTAGTTTTCATATAAGTTTGTGGGTTTTTGCTTTAAAAATAGCTATATTTTATTTTTATTAAAATAAAAAATAAGAAAAAGAATTAAATTTAGTCGGCATGACCAAATTTAATTTTAAGTTTTTTAATGAATAATCTTGCCCAGCTGTAACCAAACATGGAACCGATAAAGCTTCCAATAATTACTCCTGCAAAAATACCCATTTCTCCGTAACCTAACACTATTCCAAACAAGTATGCAAGGACTACTTCAGCAAATAATGACCTTATGATAGTTATTAGTAATGAAGATGTTCCTTTTCCAACTCCTTGGAATACAAATGATCCTGCAATACCGAACGGTACGAATATTAAGAAGAAACAGAATATTCTAAGTGCAAATGCAATTTGAGGTGTAAGATATGCTGTTGCTGCAGAATATGAGAACAGCAATGCGATTTGTGGTGCAAAGATAAATGTTAGAGCTCCTAAAATCAATGAAATAACTAATCCAAATTTGATACTGTATGTGAAACTGGTTTTTAATTTTTCATAGTTACGGGCACCGTATGCCGCTCCTGCTACTGTTAAAAGTGCAGTAGCTATTCCCATTAATGGAATCATTGCCATTGATACAATTCTCATACTTGCAGTATATACTGCTACTGCAGTTGTTGTTGAAACTATAACAAGCATTGCATTTATTGCCATTGTAAGTCCGGACATAATTAATTGCTCTGCAGTGGAAGGTATAGCTACTTTCATAATTTCAATTACGATTCCTTTGCTTTTTTTGAATTGATCAAAGCTTAAATTCATGTAGGTGTCTTTTTTAACCCATATCCAGTAAGCCATTACAATACATGAAATTCCTGCAGAGATTACGGTTGCCCATGCAGCCCCAGCTATCCCCATATTTAAATAATATATAAAAATCGGATCTATGATTATATTTAATACTGCAGTAATAGCTATTGCGATTGTAGCTCTGTTTACATCTCCTTCTGACCTTAATATTGATGAAAGTACTGATGAGAATAAAAATACAATCAATAATCCAAATGTAACTTTACTGTAATCCATACATAATTCTGTAACGCTGGCTCCACCCATAATTACAACTATTTCAGGTATTAACGGAAGTAATATGATTGGTATTACAATTCCTATGATTACAGTTAATACAACAGAGTGCAGTGCAGCATTATTTGCTAATTCGTCTTTTTTAGCCCCAAATGCTCTTGCGATTAATGAGTTTGCACCGGCACCTATTCCGTTTCCAAGTCCGATAATAATCATAAATAGTGGTGTTATAAAACCTAGTGCTGCTAGAGCATCTGCTCCAAGTCCTGATACCCATACACTATCTGCTAAATTATAAAGCATTATAAGAAGCATTGATAGCATCATAGGCCAAGCTAATTTATTAATAGCTTTTTTAGGGTCTCCAGTTATTAATTCAATATTTGCATGTTTTCCTTTGGTCATATCAGCCATTTTTTTCCTCCTTTTGTGTGTTTTTTTGAATGTTTATTGATGATATGGTTATTTTCCTCATTAGTTCAACTATCTGCTTTTCATCAGTATTACAGGTTGAATATATTTGGTTTTCCCATTCATTATTTAAATCCATGATTTTTAAAGCAACTGTTCTGCCTTTTTCAGTTAAAGACAATTGGTATTTTCTTCTGTTATTTTCATCTATTTCCTTGTTAATAAATTGTTTTTCTTGTAGTTTTTGTATTGATCTAGCTATACTTCCTTTATCTATTTTAAAATGATTTCCAATTTCTTCTTGATAGGATATGTCTTTGTATAATAAATAGCTAAGTATAGGTGCATGTGATGCGGTTATTCCTTCTTTTTTAAGATAATTATTTAAATATATCATATATTGTCTGTGTATTATGGAAATAAATGTAATAAATTTAATATCGTCGTTTTTAAACAAGTTTACGTCACATTTCATAAAAATCATTTTTATAAATTTTATTTTTGAAAATTTACAGTTTTAATATATATTTATTATAGTATATAAAACAGTTGGTGTGACAACAATTGCAATAACAATAATTGATGCTTACAACATTATTGATTTTAAAATAAAAAAATAAAAAAGGTTAATTTAACCTTATCTGTGCAATAGTCTTTTAAAAATCATATAAATAAACATAATAACTAAAATAATCAATACAATTGGCAATATAGTTAATAAAATACTGTCATTAACTTTATCAAAATGATATTCTCTATCAAAATCCATATGTGATCCGTCAGTATGATTTGCAGTTATTTTAGCAAAATTGTACTGTAAATCGTAATAACTAATATATGCACCCTCGTAATTTATGTAATTTGGAGCCTGTCCGTTTTCATCCATATAATTTTTAACAATTCCACCCATTTTTATATAATCATAAATTGAATAGGAATCTTTAGTTAAAATGGAGTATTTCAATGGAGAATCTGGAGCTTTATAATCTCCGGGATTTTCTAATCCGTTTCCATTTAAATAAGAGCTGGTTAAGTATAACAGTTGTGGAGCTGAATAAGAGTTGTAAGTTCCATTCATTTCATTGTCGTTGCTTTCTAAAAGGCTTTGACTGCCATGAGCCATATTTGAAGGAGCTAATTTATGAGTTATTACTAAATTATTGTCATAATGTTTGGTGTTGTTGTAGTTATTTATATTATTAACAATTTCTTGGGCAATATATTTGTTTACATCATCATTATTTTGATTTATAATGCCGTCAGAACCTGCATCATGATATTCTTTCAATGGCTGGATATAGCTAATTCCACCATCATTAAGAAATGTTCCGGGGTTATTGATTCCTGCAAAAATTGTTTTTGAGTAGTTATCGTCCCATGCTCTTCTTAAGGATTCAGCAGTATCTAAATCATAATCTCCAGTATTTACAAAGATTATCTGTTTGTCTGTGGTGGCTGTTGAATATTTGCTTAAAACTAAGAAATTGCCTGGATCTACAGCAGCAAACACTACACTAACATTTGAATCAGCTTCAATAGCTCTTGTTCCTTCTCCAGGTCCTGGAGATTGGCTGTCTACAATTACGTTGATTTTTCCATTGCTGATTTCTTCAATATAGGTTTTTATGGAATTAAGCATATCTGCATCATCATTTGTGCCCATTATGTTGTCTGACGTTAGAAAAACAGTAGTGGCTGCAGATATATCCTGAATTACACTGGCTAATAATAAAATAGCCAGTATGATAATTGCAATTTGTTTTTTCATATTTTTATTTCAATTTTTATGCTATAATAATTTTTTCATGGCACAATATTGAATTATTGTTTAAATGGATTATTTTTTGATTTTATTAATTTTTATTTCTTTATTAGAAAAAATTTAAATAATTTGAAGTTTAATAAGATTTTTGAGGATTTAAAACAGTTATCTTTTATTTTAAATTCTATATTGCAGTTATTTTGAAAAATAACATTTGTAATATCAGATTGAAATAAATTTGTAAATTATGGCTGGGTATTTGTTTTTAAAATATTTGGTTTTAGTTAACTAAACTAATAGTTAAATATTAATTTTCGGTTTATTTTCAAATTTTATATTTAAAAAGTGTTATTTTCAAGTTCTATGCTAAAATAAAAAGTTTAATTGCTAATTAATAGCTGATTCAGGTTAATTGATGGTGGTTAAAAATGTCCTCAAAATAGGAGATTTATAATGTTTAAAAACAAACAGAAGCATTTTCTTATTTCTGTGCTTTTAATGATTTTATTTTTAGCAGCTTCAGGTACAGCTTTTAGTGCTGATTTAAATGAAACTTCGGAAGTTCCGGAAGTAAGTGTATGCAAAGATAATTTGGAAAATTCTCAAAATGACGTTGTAGGAAGTAGTGAAATAACTTTAAATGGGGGTAAATTCAGTGATATTCAAAAAGCAATTGATAATGTAGGTGATGGTGGAACAATTCATTTAAATGGGTATTATAGTGCCCAAAACAATGATTCTGTTATTTATGTAAATAAAAATATCAGAATTGCAGGTGGTTTGGATACTGTTTTAGACGGAAAAAATATTTCCTGTATTTTTTCAATTCAAAAAACAGGTTCAAATTGTCAGATAAGTAATTTAAAATTTGTAAATGGGATGGATGTTCACGGAGGTGCAATGATTATTCTTGGTAAAAATGTAGTTGTTGAAAATTCAGTTTTTGAAAATAATTATGCTAACCATTCAGGAGGAGCAATTTATGTCCTTTCAATTTTTAATGATAGTGGCAGATATCCTGAAGAAGGAGAAAATTTAATTATAAAAAACTGTAATTTTACAAATAACTTTGCACAGGTAGCTGCCGGAGCTATTGGTGTTTATGGAAATAATACTCAGGTTATTGGCTGTAATTTTGTGTCTAATAAAGTCAAACCGGCCACTAACCATAAATCATATGGTGGTGCAATTCAGATTGGTCGTGATGAATATAATCTTTGTTCATATGTTGTAAATTGTAATTTTATGGGTAATGAAGCTATTGCGCATGATTTAAATAATTCTCATGGTGGTGCTGGATGTGTTAGAGCCGGAATAACCTATCAAAATTGTAAATTTATTAATAATTCTGCAGATCAGGGAGGAGCCTTAACTTATCATGCATCAGGCATTATTGAGGACTGTGTATTCATAAACAACTCTGCAAAACTTTATGGGGGAGCATTAAGTACAGGTTATATGGACATGGACATGGATTTAAAAGTAATCAATTGTAACTTTGAGCAGAATAATGCTCCTTATGGAGGTGCTGTGCAATTAAAAGGTAAAAATATTGAAATCCAAAATTCCGTATTCAATAAAAATACCGCAACAGTAAATGGAGGGGCAATAAATATTGTAGCTAAAACAGTCGCTATTGGTGGTACTGAGTTCAATAAAAACACAGCCCATGTAAACGGTGGTGCGATTTATATTAATGGAAATAAAACAGTCATTGAAGATTCTTCATTTATGGCTAATGAGGCAATTCCCGATGTTAAAAAATTAGATGACGGGTTAGGTGGAGCTATTTATATAAACAGTTCTTCAGCTACCATTAATAAAAACATATTCAATAACAATGTGGCGAGAAATGGAAGTGCTATTTACTATGACAAATCCGGTTTGAACTGTATTATTTCAGATAATGCAATGGCAGAAAATCAGGCATGGGTTTATGCATTGCCTATTTATGCTAAAAGCATTTATTATGGTGAAGATTGTGAAGTTTCAGCTACTCTATTTGGTGGAAATAATATAGCTAAATATGATGATTTGTTTGTTTCAAATGCAATTTATAATAATGCAAAACAAGATAAAATTAAAGTAAATGGTGAAACTCCTATTTTGGGAGCTGTAGATAATGGAAAATTATATCAGGATAGCAGAGAATACAATATGGATATTTTATTAACTGTAACTCATGAAGACGGGTCTGTAGCATTTAATAAAACTTTAAAATCTGATTTTAAAGGGCAGGTTTCAAATATCTTAAAAAATTTAAAACCGGGCAGATATAGGATTAGTGCAACTCATTTCGAGGACACTTACTACAAATATATTGCAAATGTTACTTATTTTAGTGTTTTTCCTAAAGCAGATCTTCAACTAAATAAAAGTTCCAACTTGATTAATGCCAATTATGGTGATATAATAATATGGACATTAAAAATTACAAATAATGGTCCTAATGTTGGTACTGGAATCAGATTAAAAGACTTAATTCCTGATGGTTTAATTATTTTAAGCTGTGATGATGAAAACTATAACAAAAAAACAGGTATTTTAAATATTGATTCTCTTAACATGGGTGAATCCAAAATAATTAATATAAAAACTTTAGTTAATAAGACCGGAACTTTTATAAATGAAGCCAGTGTATCCGGAAATGAATATGACTGGGATTTAAAAAACAATAATGATTCAGCAGGCATTAATGTTAATCCATCAGCAGATTTGGCTGTTGAAATATTGGTTAATGATACCAATCCTAAATTTAACTCTTTAGTTAAATGGACTTTGAGAGTTACTAATAATGGGCCGGATGAAGCTACTGGTGTTGTTGTTTGTGATTTGCTTTCTAAAGATTTGATTTATCTTTCAAGCACCGGAAATTATGATGTAAAATCAGGATTGTGGAATATTGGAACTTTGGAAAGGGGCAAATCCGTTTCTATAGATATTGTGACTTTGGTTAATAAAACAGGAAAAATAGCAAATGACGCTTCTGTGTCTGGAAAGGAATATGATTGGAATTTAACCAATAACTATGATAATCAGTCCATTGATGTTGAGGTATGTGCTGACTTAGCTATTGAAAAATTAGTCAATGATACTAATCCTAAATTTAATTCATTGGTTGAATGGACTTTAAGAGTTACTAATAATGGTCCTGATACTGCAACAGGCGTTGTTGTTTGTGATATTTTGCCTGAAGGATTAATCAGTATTGATAAATCATTTAATGGAAGATGGAATGTTGGCAAATTGATTAATAATCAAACAAAAGAATTAACAATAATCTGTTTAGTTAATAAAACAGGAAAACTTGTCAATATTGCTGATATTGCAGGAAATGAATATGATTGTAATTTGACTAATAATATTGTAAATAAAAGTATTGAGGTTGCTCAAAGTGCTGATCTTTTTGTTAAAAAGTATGTAAACAATACTTCTCCGGATTTTGGTGAAATAATTAAATGGTCAGTTGTTGTTTCAAATAACGGTCCTGACATAGCTACAAATGTTCAGGTTAATGATTTATTGGATGACGGGCTGATATTTGTAAAGTCTAGCTCAACAAAAGGAAATTATGATGTTAAATCGGGTATATGGACGATTGACTCATTAGCACCTGAAACTGATGAAACTTTAAATATTTATTGTAAAGTTAATAAAATCGGAAAAATTCTAAACTTTGTCAGTGTCAATTCCACACAATATGATTGGAATGAATCAAATAATCATGATAATGAATCGGTTAATGCAGTTAAAATAGCTGATTTGTCAGTTATTAAATTAATCAACAATTCAAATCCCAATTATAATGATTTGATTAAATGGACAATAATCGTTTCAAATAATGGGCCGAATATGGCTACTGGAGTTATAGTTAATGATTTGCTTCCAAAGTCTGTTGAATATATTTCATCTTATCTGTCTAAAGGTTTTTATAATCCGGTAAATGGCATATGGGATGTCGGTAATTTAAATGCCGGTGAAAAGCTGCAATTGAATATTGTATCTAAAATTGTAAAAACAGGAGACATTACAAATGTTGTTAATGTCAAAGGCAATGAAAAAGACAGTAATTTAACTAACAACCATTTTAAAAAATCAGTTCATGTTAAACCGGCTGCAGATTTGTCTATTGAAAAATCAGTATCAAAACAGGAAGTTAACATCAATGATTTAATTGAATATGTAATTGAAATTACAAATAACGGTCCTGACAGTGCTGAAAATATTAAGGTAAGTGAATTATTAAACCCTAATTTAAAAGTAATTTCATTTGAAAGCACCAAAGGCAATTTCAATAATACAAACAATGTTTTAACTATTGATTCATTAGTGAATGGTGAAAAAGTCAGGCTGACTATTAATGCTGCTGCAAACGCCTGGGGTAAATTTGAAAATAAAGTTGCTGTTTCATCTGATACTTTTGATTATGACAAATCCAATAATCAGGACGGAACAAGTGTTTTTGTAAGTGAAAACACAACAGAAAAAATAGAAGATCCTGTAAATGATACTTATCTTTTAGTATTGGCTAAAAATTCACTTCAAAAGTCTATGGTTTCAAAATTAGAAAATTTGACACATTCGCAGTCTTTAACAAGTATTGAATTGCCAAAAACAGGTTTGCCGATTGTGCTGCTGCTTTTAGTTTCAATGATATCAATCGGATTTTTACCTATTAAAATTTCAAAGAAAAGATAATTTAAAGTAGCTATTCGGCTACTATTTTTTATTTTTTTAAAAGGATTTTTTAAAAATTTTAAACTATAGGAATTATTGATTTTTGCATCAATTATTTTAATGTTTTTTAATAAAAGTATTAAAAAGATAATTCATAATTCTTAAATTATCAATACTTTTAAATAGGACTTTTAACAAATATATCTTTAGATATTGATGTATTGATAATTTTTTATCAAAAATTACTATTTTTACTCAATATTAAACATTATGATGTGAAATTATGTCTGATGAAGAAATGATTGAAGAAACAACCGAAGAATTTATAGAAGAAGATGAAGAAAAATTACCTTTCGCTAAAGCAGAAGTTGTTCGTTTAATGAAAGAAAATCTTGATGACGACAAAATGATTAGGGAAAGAGTAAAAGTAGAAATGAACAAATTCTTAGGTGAAGTTCTTAAAAACGTATGTAAACAATTAAACGATTATCCTTATACTACTATTGAGTATGAAATGCTTAAGGAATCTACTTACCCATACACCAACATTACAAGGATTAATCAAGAAAAAGAAAGAATTTTATTACATTTAGAAGCTATTAAAGCAGACTGTAATGCATTAGCTATGGATGTTCAAAGAACTTTAAAATTAAAAGATGTTGCTGAAGAAGATGATTTAAGCAGCTTTTTAGCACATGATGATGAAGAAACAGAGGAAGAAGAATAAATTCTTCCTTTTTAATTATCTTCAATAATACTGAAACCTGTTTTTAATAATTTTAATTCCTCTTCAGGAATATCTAATATTTCAACATCATCACTTACAACATTACTTTGACCGAATGGATCTTCAATGATTAAAGTAGCTGTTTTTTCTCCATTTACTATACTTTTCAAATCATTTAAAACTAGCTGTGCATTTTTTTGAGAAGTATTGTCATTAAATAAATGAAGTGCCTGTTTTACTGCATCTTCAAATCGGGTGATTACACCTTCAACATTAGTTACATATCCTTCTGATTTTGGACCTGGTTCCACTTTAACACCAATTTCTGGAATGGACACAGTTGCTGACTGTGATCTGACAATTCTGGTGGATAAATTATCTTTATTTATTTTTAAAATATATTTTGCAGGGTCATTCTGTTCAAGTGCTATAATGTCGCTGTGTTTAAATCCGCAGGATTCACAAATGATAGTTGTTTCTAAAACCTTTCCAAAATGCGGTATTTCAATTTCTTTCATTATGGATTTGGCTGTGTTTTCAGTGTTACATGCAGGACATTTAATACTCATTTCGTTAATTTCTGTTTCATTCATTATAAACAAATCCTCTTTTTGTTAATTCTTCAATTATATTATTTAAACTGTCATCATCAGGTGCACAGATGGTAAATTTTCTGTATTTTGACAGAGCGTATAATTTATTTAAATCTTCTTTTTTATCTTTGTTTTCATTTATACTTTTAATAAATTTGGTTGCTTCATCGGAATCTGAAATATTGGTGGTTTTAACTAGGGAATCTTTAAATCCTCCTAGTTTGTATACAATTTTTGTTATGCTGCTGTTATTTTGTTTTATGATGATGTCAACCACTTCTTCTAATTCATCAACGCTGTTTGTTAAGCACACGGTTTTACAAGTTTGTTTTATTGTTTTAAGCAGTTTGGATAATGTATTGTTAATATTTTCAGTTTTCACTATTGTTGCATTAAATTTTTCAGCCTGTGATATCAGGTGGTTGTGGATTATTCTGTTTTCTGTAAAGAATTCTAGCTGTTTTCCACCTCTGTGTATTTGAATTGCTCTTTTAACAAATCTTTCTTTATGTGCTTCTTCATCTGATGATAATATGAAGAAATAAATATTCGCATCTTCGTAGAATTGTTCAATATCAATTAATCCCGGAACCAAATGCACTCCTTCAATTATGATGTCATCATAATCTGTAATTGCCCTTTGAATTACTTTTTCTAAAGCAGGGATAACATAAGATGCATGTTCGTCAAATCCTGCTGATACCAACTCATCATAGTTATCATATTTTGACTTGTTTCTTAAGCTTTTATATGCTTCATAAGATGAATTGTGAAGTGCAGGAGCATATTCCTTCCCAATAATTCCCCTAACTACAGCACGTATAAAATCACTTTCTATTAAATGTTTTATGTTTAATTGTTTAGCTAATTCTGCAGCTATTGTTGATTTACCAATTCCAGAGGCACTTCCAATTAATATAACATAAGGTTTTCTCATGTTGGTAGTCTCCTAATCTTTTTTGATAGTTATATAATAATTATCATATTTTATTTATAAAAACATTATCTTTTAATAATAAGAAAACTAATATTTAATAAATAGATTATAATTTTTTGAAAACCTTTTTTTTAATAAAGTTTTTATAAAAAATTAAGATTATTTTGTTACACAGTTGTTATAAATTATAAGTTATAGGAGTGATATTTTTGTATTCAGTAAATTCTGTTAAAGAACTTCAAGATTTGAATCCATTCATCGTTGTTGGTTGTGGTGGAGGCGGTGAAAAATTCTCCAATCTTGAAGGTATTGAGGCAGTTGGATTTATAGATGATGATGTTAATAAACAGGGAACTCAGTTTTGCGGTCAAACTGTTTCTGGTAGTTTGGAAGAATGTTTAAGCGGAACTTCTGCAAATTCCCTTGTTATTATGTTGCCTATTGGTGCTGAAGGATCTGCTATTAAATATGCTGTTCAGGCTATTGATGCTGGTTTAAATGTTATAACTTCATTTAGGTCATTATCTATTGAAGATAATATTTCTTTAAAAAAATTTGCTGATTCAAAAAATTTAATTATCAAAGAAATAGGTCCTAGGTTAGATGTTGTTGAAAAAATAGCTGGAATAGCTCCTGAAAAGTCATGTGAAGTTTTACCGAAAATCTCATATGAACCTAAAGCTCCAGTAATCTTTGTTGGAGGAACTTCTCAGGAATGCGGTAAAAGAACCACTTCCAAGAAATTGGGAATTGCAGCTACTCAAAGAGGCTTAACTTCAGCAGTTATCTCTACTGATGAAATGGGTCTTGAGGAACCTACAGAATTTAATTTCAGAGCAGGAAGTTTATCAGCTATGGACGTTCCTGCAGCAGTGTTGTCTGCAATTAAATATGTTGAAGAAACTAAAAAACCGGATATTATTTTCATTGAAGGTCAGTCCAGTTTAACCGAAAAGGGAAATCCTCATCCAAGAGGTTTATCTGCCGCTATTTTAATTGGTGCTGCTCCTGATGCAGTTATTATTGGACACAGACCAAATCATCCATATAGGGAACCTAGAGGCATTGAAGAAGAAATTAGAGCTATTGAAGCTGTTGAACCTACAAAAGTTGTAGGAATTTCAATTAATCTTAAAAATGCTGAATTGGATTTAGATGCTGAATACTTTGAACACAAATATAACCTGCCTGTAGAGGATGTTTATAACAATGGTGCTTCAAAATTATTAGATGCGATATTTGATTATTTAGGAGAGTAATTTAAATGGGTTTCACTGATGCTTTAAAAAGAAGTTTAGGTTTTGAAGAAGATACATCTTTACATAATAAACAGCAAAATAATTATAGAAGACCAAGTACCCCTTCTAGTGACTTTAGAATGTCAAATAATAATGCTTCAGATTTAAGTAGCCATAGCTATTATGATGATGTGTCTATTTCTCCGGAACAGTCTTTCTATGAAATAATGCTGATAAGGCCGAAAACTATTGATGATATTAATTATGTTGTAGACCAAGTTCTTGAAGAAAGCAATCCTGTTATTTTAGATTTATCTTTTTTAGAAAAAGAAAGTCCGGCTAATTTCAAACTTGCCGGTGAAAAAATTAAACAAATGAGAAGTAATTATGGTGCAGAAGCACTTTTACTTTCCCGCTGCAATGATAAAAATTTAATTATTATAGCTCCAAAAGGAGTCAGTTTAGTTAGAAAGTAGGAAAATTCTTATATTTTAAAGAATTTTTCAGCATTTTTAAATGCTACTTTCTCTATTTCTGTTTTTTTGTATCCTAATTTTTCAAGCTCACGTACTGTTTTTGGAACGGACAAAGGATCTGAGGGTTTATTGCTGATGTCACTATTTAAGAGGAATTTGTCAAATCCGTATTCATCCAATATAGCTATTGCTTCTTCTTTGTCCATTTTTTGAGGCTGTACTGTTAATCCTAATGTGTAGTCTTTGTCAATTACATCTTCAGCTACATTTTGATTTATATGGTCAATAACGACTAGTTTCGGGTCAATATGTTGCGGTACAATGTCCTGAATTACTTTTAAAACTTCTTTTTTATTTTTACGTGGTGTGTGAACAATAACTTTTGTTTTAGTTTCTTCACCAATATCTAGCTGTTTTTTAAAGATGGCTATTTCACTATCTGTTAAATCTTCAAGACCTATTTCTCCAATAGCTATTATCTGTTTGTTTTCAATCCATTTGTAGAGGTTTTCATATATTAAATCGGGATTTACACTTGTGTTTGCAGGGTGAATTCCTAAAGCGACTTTTAAATCAAGCCCATATTTTTTAGCTCTTTTGGTGTCATAGTTGAGAATTCTCTCTAAATGATTTAAAAGGGTGCTTTCATTATTTAGCTTGTACGGGTAGAAAGCACAAGTTATTGCAGTATCTATTCCAGATAAATACATTTCGCCAAAATCTTCACTACTTCTTGAATCTCCATGCATATGTGTGTCAATCATTTCAATCACTTTCTTATAAAATGTCTGTTTTGTGATTAGTATTATGGTTGTCTATCTTAAAAAAATTAATGCCTCAGAGTTATTATTTTTATATTTTTCTTATGTGTTATTTTACACATCTGCTCACTTTGAGAGTTTTTATATTTTTTTAGTATTAAAAATACCTTTGCCAGTAATACTTTTTTGGTGATACCTGTGAATGAAAATCAAGAATGCATGGAAAACTATGAAACAATATCTGAAGAAATTAAATATATAACAAACTCTTTAGTAAGGTTGAAAATTTTGGCAACTTTATATGAACAGCCATTGAACATGAAAGACATTAATAGAACTACAGGATTAAGTTACAGCTCAATATCCAGTAACATGTTTGGACTGGAACTGGGAGGATTTATTTATAGAAGCGGAAATTTGTATCATATCTCAAATACAACTGAACTATATGTGTCTAATATTTTGGAATTAAAGGATACAATAAATCTATTTAATAAGTTTTTTAATATTCTGGATGCTCATATTGTAGATTTGATTCCTGAAAAATCAGTAGCTCAATTATATCTGCTTGGTAGAGCTATTTTAGTTGAATCTAATGAAAAGGATGTTTATAGAACATATAATATAATTCAACATGCGTTAAATGAAGCTTCCAGTTTAAAATGTGTTCTTCCCTTTTTCTATGGGGATTTTAATAAATATATAAATGATTTAATTGATGAGGGCAGCCATATTGAATTAATAATTCCCAAAAACATTAAAGAGAACTTTGAATATTTCTTAAATCTGGAAAATGACAATGTGGATTTAACTGCTTTTAATATTGAAAATGCTTTCTTATTGGTTGTAACTGATAAAGTAATGATTCTTGGCCTTTTTAAGGAAGACGGAAATTTTGACCAAAACAGAATAATAACTTCTAAAAAAGAGGAATGCATTAAATGGGGTGAAAATTTATTTGAAAACTTTAAAAATAAGATTAATAAATGAGTATTTTTTACTCATTTATAATATTCTTCCAAATAATCTTTTATTTCATCAATAGCTATTCTTTCCTGAGCTTCACTGTCTCTGTTTCTTACAGTTACTTTATTATCTTCTAAGCTGTCAAAATCAACAGTTATTGCAAGAGGAATACCAATTTCATCTGCTCTGGCATATCTTTTACCAATTGTTCCACTTACATCATATTCAACTTTAAATCCTGATTCTCTCAATTTGTCGGTTATTTCAATAGCTATTTCACGAGGACCTTCTTTGTTTACAAGAGGATAAATTCCCACTTGAACAGGAGCAACAGAAGGTGCAAATTTAAAGTAATCTTTTGTGTCTGTTTCTTTAAATGAATGTAATAAAACAGAATAAACAATACGGTCAATACCAAATGAAGGCTCAATAACATGAGGAACTATTTTTTCACCGGAGATTTCTTCTTCAACATCTTCGAAAAGCAGTAAATCGGAAGTTAGCTCATAATCCTTATCCAGGCTAACTACATATTTTCCATCATTTTCAATTGCCTGTTTGATTTCATCTACATCAGCTTCTTCAATTGCCTGTTTTACCTTAGGGGAATCTCCTTTAAATATTGGTCCGAATTTGGACAAATTAGGTTTTACAACTGTTTTTTTCACTGTTTTAGGTTCATCATATTCAATAAATACATTTAAATCATCATTACTGTATTTGCTGTGTGATGTTAAGTCATAATCTCCCCTGTCAGCAATTCCGATTATTTCAACCCAGCCATATTTGTCGGTTTTAACTTCAACATCCCAGCAGTCAAGAGCATAATGAGCCATTTCTCCAGGTAAGTGTTGTCTGAATCTTAAAACATCATTAGGAATACCAATTTCATTTAAAAATTTTCTGGCTAAGTATAACTGATAAACTAACATTTCATTAGCTACAATTCCTTTGTCAAGTGCTTCACGGGCAGTAATCTCTAAAGGTTCGCTGTTATTTATTTGAACATCCTGGGAATTTAAGCGTAAAACTTCATCAGCTATCTGGCTAAATTTAGGGGTGCTTTTGTCTTTAGGATTTAAAAATATTTCAGCTTCTGCTTGTGTGAATTCCCTTAAACGAATAACTCCCTGCCTAGGTGAAATTTCATTTCTATATGCTTTTCCAAGTTGAACAACTCCAAACGGAAGTTTTCCTCTAAAGAATCTTTCAAGACGTTTGAATAATATAAAAATTCCCTGAGCTGTTTCAGGTCTCATATAACCTACTTTGTCACCTTTGGCTCCAATCATGGTTTTAAACATTAAATTGTAATTCCAGATATTGGAAAGTTTTCCGCCACATTCCGGACATTTGATGGCATTGTCAATAACTATCTGGTCAAGCTCTTCATTTTCCAGGCTTTCTACATCTTCACCAATAACTTCTTCAATAATGTGGTCTGCTCTAAATACTTCTCCGCATTCTTCACATTTGGTCATTGGATCTGTAAAGTTGTCAACATGTCCTGATGCTTTTAAAACTTCTTTAGGCATTACAGTAGGGCCTTCTATTTCATAAAACCCTTCTCCAGAAACATATTGTTTTCTCCATTTCTGCATTATATTATTCTTCAAGCTGGCTCCAAGAGGTCCATAATCTGTAAATCCGGAAACTCCGGAATATATTTCAAAGGATGGCCATAAAAATCCTCTTTTTGCACTGATATTTGTCATTTTGTCATGATTCATAAGTATTAACTTCCATTATTTTTTTAATTCATAATCTAGTTTAACTCTGCTAGATTCAGGTTTTAACTGCTTCATATATTTGCTATTTCTTTTCGGATGACCATAAGGTAACTCTGCAGGAGTAGTCATAGTTTCAAATACTAGCTGGCATACTCTTTGGCCAGGATAGAGTGCAACAGGCATGGCTCCGATATTGGATATTTCTAAGGTTATTCTACCTTCAAAGCCAGGATCAACATATCCTGCTGTAACATGCATTGTAACACCAAGTCTTCCCATACTGGAACGGCCTTCAACTCTAGCTACTAAATCATCAGGTACTTTAACATATTCCTGTGTTGTAGCTAGTGCAAATTCATTTGGGTGGATTATAAATGCTTCACCTTCAGGAACTGTACTGGATTCCATGTATTCTGCAATATCTTCTTCGTCTTTCGGGTCAATATAAGGTTTTCTAATTACCTTAAAGACTTTAAACTCATCACCCAATCGCATATCTACTGATGAAGGTTGGATTTGCTGTTCATCCTTCAAAGGATCAATTACAATTTTGCCTTCTTCGAGATATTCTTTTATGGTTTTATCACTTAAAATAGCCATTTTTTCACACAAACAAAATTAATATAATATATTTTTGTGGGTTATTATTTTTTAAGTTTTGGATAAATTTGATATTTTAAGTATTATTTTGATGTATTTTATTTTGTTTGATAACTGCTTCAGTGTTTTGATTATTTAATTAGTGTTGATGATGCACCAAATATAATGTTTGGGGATGAAAAAGAAAAATATAACTTAAAGTTTTTAGATAATACTATTCATAGAATTAGTTTAATTTATTATGATAATTTAATTGATGAAAATAATTTGAATATTGGTTATGAGGGACTGCGTAGTTTTGCTTTTGTTACTTCGAATGTATCTAATTCTAAATTAAAATATTGGTTAGATTATGGTGAATTATTGTCTGCAGGTGAAATGAAGGCAGCATATGGTTCATTTTTATCAGCTTTACTTGTAATTTATGAACATGATAAGTTAGCGGATAAATTTGCTAATTATTATAATGTAACTTGGAATAGAGTTTCTCCAGTAGTTTTCTCTATGTGTAATAATTATAGAAGTGTATATATTACTGGTGAATCTGATCATGGTATGGGCATGAAAGTTCAAGGAAATGATTCTAATATTTGGAATTTCAGGTTTGCATGTTCTTTTAGTTACAGCATTATTGAACAGATGGTTGGAACTTTTATATGGAATAATACTGAAATTGGAACAGTTACATTATCTATGATTGTTGATTTTTTAAATAACAATTCATGGGATATTTTAGCTAATGATAAATATTTGATTTTTAAAAACGATCAAAAAGGAATGTTTTTAATTTTAGATAAAGCTACTGGTATTGTTCGAGATGCTATGCTTTCTGATAGTTTGATTTGTGCTATGCCTTGTTATCATGATAATATAACTGAAGATGCGAGGAATATGGTTATAATTTATTAAATATGAGTTCTTTGGAGAGTAAATATTTAGATTCTGTGGGTAATTTTACTAATGGAGTTATACAAGGAATAAATGAGATTAAAGAAACAAGTAATAATATCACTAATGAAATTAATAGTATTGGTTTTGATTGGGAAGATTTTATTATATCCACAGCAATAGGATTTGTAGGTAGTGAAATAATTTCTATAGGTGCGATATTGCTTTTTGCAGGTGTAATATTGAGTTCTCCTGAATTAGCATGTTTAGCTATAGCTATAGCAGGTATTGGTGAATGTATATTGGCTTATGCAGATGGTTTGTTTGATGATGATGCGTCATCTGTTGATTATGCTTTTTTTGTATTTGATTCGGTTATGGCTTGGTGTTTACCTTTTGTTGGTGGAGATATTAAATTAGGTGAAAATATTATTAGATATGCTATTAAAAAAGTGGATGTTTATTATGTGTGTAAACCTATTTTTCAAAGTGTTTGCGTAACCTTTGAAAAGAAATTTATTCAATTTGGAGTTAAAGACTTAATTTTGAAAAATTTATATGATGTGCAGTTTATAGAAAAAATTAAGGATGTTGCTAAATGGGACGTTTTTCCAAGTTTTGTACATGAAATTATTAATGATAATTCATAAAAATGAATGAGGAGTGTTATTTTGAAAAATATTTTTAGATTTGCATTTCGTCGTTGGGACAAAATACCTAATGATGAACTCAAAGGATATTCAATTTATATTTTTTTGGTAGTTTATTGATTGGTTGTTTATTATTTGGTTTAATGAAGGTATTGTTTAAATGGAGCTTCAATGAACTTATTATGATTTTATTGGCAAATAGTGTGTTTTCTTTTTTATTTAGTATGGTTATATATAAAAGAGAATGGATTGATGAAAAATATGGTTTGGGCTATGATGGATACTACATTGTTCCTGGAAGAAATGAAGGAATGTCTTATAAAGCAGCTATTGTTTTAATTACAACAGCTGCTCCATTATTTTCTATACTTTTCTTTGTAATGGGTTTGCATTATGGTAATATAATTGTAGCAACAGCTTTTCTTATTGCCATGCCTATCCCATTTATTTTGATGTTTTTAAGGATCGATGCTTATGAAAATAAGATAATTGTCACACCCAAACAATTAGATTATTGCCCTCCATTTTATTTCATGCTGGGTCAGCTTAATGCAATGGCAGGTCTTGAATTTTCAATAAGGACTATTTTAATTAGTTTGATTTATGGTACTTATCCATTAATTTGGGCAATATTGTATTTTTTATTTTCTTTTTTAACTCAAATATTCATAGCGTCTCCAGATATTTTGGATAATGTTGTTCCATTTGATCTTAGAACTGTACAAGGTTATAAAAAAGGATCTGTTATTTATTTAGTATTAATTTTCATAGGTTATGGTATATTTTTGGTATTTGAAGGAGTCATATGATTAAATTAAACTCTTTCTATTCTGTATTTTAAAAAAGAAAAGGAATACTATGAATAATTCATAGTATTATTTTGTACCGTATACTCTGTCACCAGCATCTCCAAGACCTGGTAGAATGTATGCGCTTTCATTTAAAGTTCTGTCTACTGTTGCACAGTAAATTTGAACATCAGGGTGGTCTTTTTCAATTAAATTAATTCCTTCAGGAGCTGCAACAACACATAAAAGTTTGATTTTTTTAACTCCTTCTTCTTTAAGTCTTGAAATAGTTGCAGATGCACTTCCTCCTGTTGCAAGCATAGGATCAATAATCAGTACTTCTCTTTGACTAACATTTTCTGGCATTTTAAAATAGTATTCAATAGGCTGGAATGTTTCCTCATCTCTGTAAAGACCGATGTGGCCTACCTTTGCATTTGGAATTACATTTATAATTCCATCAAGCATACCCATTCCCGCTCTTAAAATTGGCACAATTGCATAATTGTCTTCATTTAGTTTGCCGGTTTCCATTTTTTCAAGAGGAGTTTCTATTATTGTTTTTTCCAATTTTGCATCTTTAGTTGCTTCGTAACAAAGAAGTGTGGAAATTTCCGTAATTAATTCACGAAATTCTTTAGTTCCTGTATGGATATCCCTTAAAATACCTAATTTATGTGTTATTAATGGATGGTTCAGAACAATTTCATTCATGTTTTTCCTCCGGAATACATAAGTTAAGGATGATTCCAATGATTGCTGCTAAAGACATGCCGGAAATAGCTAATGATAAATTTCCGTATGCGATGGATAGTGTAGCTCCTCCTAAACCTAAAACTAACATTGTAGCTGCAACAACTACATTTTTAGTGTCTGTAAAATCAACATGGTTGTGGATTAAGATTTTAAGACCGTTTACACAGATAAATCCATAAAGAAGGATTGAAATACCTCCAAGAACTGGTGAAGGGATTGCAGTTAACAGTGCAGTTAAATGTCCTGAAAATGCAAAGATAATAGCTATAATGGCTGCAAGTCCAATTACATAAACAGATGCAACTCTAGTCATACCTACAACAGATGTATTTTCTCCGTAGGTTGTGTTTGCAGGTCCACCAAGAAGTGCTGCAATAAAAGTAGCTATACCGTCACCTAAAAGAGTTCTGTCAAGACCTGGATCCTGAATCAGGTCTCTTCCGATAATTTCACTTAAAACTTTGTGGTCTCCAACATGTTCAACCATAGTTACTAATGCAATTGGTACAATTGTCAGTATTGCTCCAAAATTAAGATTATAATCAACAAATGGTATGTAGAATTTTGGAATTTCAATAATGTGGGCACTTGCAACTCCGGAGAAGTCAACTACTCCGAGAAGTGCTGCTACAATATAACCTATTATAATTCCAATTAAAAATGGGATTACTCTTAATATTCCTTTTCCTCTGACTGCTAAAATTGCAGTACTTAAAAATGCAACAAAAGCTATTATTAAACTTGTGATTGGAACTGAACTAGCATTCAAACCAATTTCTTCGATTGCCGTTGGTGCAAGTGACAGACCAATAATCATAATCATAGGCCCAACAACAACAGGAGGCAATATTTTATTAATCCATTCTTTACCAACTACTCTAATTATAGTTGAAATAATTGCATACACTATTCCTACACACATTATAGCTGTAAAAACACTGGCTTTTCCAGCTATTGCATATCCTGCTACCATTGGTGCAATAAATGCAAATGAACTTCCCAGATAAACAGGACTTCTTCCTCTAGTACATGCAATGTAAATGAGAGTACCTATACCAGAGGTGACAAGAGCTACAGGTATTGATAAGACATCTGATCCAACAGTAGTATTTACAACAATTGGTACTAAAATAGTAGCTCCAAACATAGCACATACATGCTGTATAGCAAGTAAAATCCAATTTACTGCAGGAGGTTTGTCTTTAACGCCTAATAGCATATTACTATTTTCACTCATTTTATCTCCTTTAACTTCAAAAAACTCTTTTTTGACAAAATAATTGTTTAAACTTAACATTAATTCCAGATTATTTTATTTTCTTTGAATGAATAAGCGATTAATTTAATTTTTGTTCATAATAAAAAGAATCTTTTTTATTTCATTTTTAATAATATTCATAAATTTTCATTATGTAATTATATTTCTTCAATTACAATTATAAAAATTTTTTTAAAATATTTTGGCTCTTTCAAAAACTTGTGTGATTTTTTTCTTTTTCATTGTTTAAATTCCAATAATTTAGTTTTAGCATGAATCTGGCTAGAAGTCCTTGTTCTATTTTCATTGTTCTTTTTATGTGTTTTGGGAATACTTTTTGGAAGATATTTTCGATTTTATTGTTTGTTGATGGGATGTTCGTGTTTTCCAGGTGTGTCGTTAATTTTTTGAAGTAAGGAATGATGAATTTCCAAAGAATTTTGTTTGTGAACTTGTTTTTTGTATATTTTTTGTTTATTAATTCGTTTCTAAGTTCTTTAGCAGTATTTAAGTCTTTTGCATCCAATATTTTATAAATGTCCTGTTTTAAACAATTTAATATGTCTTTTTCGTCTTCAGATAATGGATTTTTGTCAAAGTAATCTTTAAATCTTTTGTTTACTGCTTGTTTCACGTGAAATTTGCAGAAATGGTGTTTTACTTTTAATTTATCGATGGCTTCACGATATTCGTGTTTTAAGTCTGTGCCTATTGATATTTTTTTCTGATTTCTTAGAGATTCGTTTAAAAATTGATAAATGGTCTTAGAATCTTCTGATTCGACCAATTTGACGGAAACGATAGTATTCAATTTAACGTCGAATAAGGCTAAAATATAGTTCCATTCACCATTAATTTTAACCCAAAGACTATCAAATAAGTAATATCCAGAATAAGTCCAATTATCATAGTTAAATTGATAATTAGAGTTCAATAAGATGTTTTCAATGCTTTGATGTGAGATTTCAATGTTATGTTGTTGTTTTAAATCAAATCGTATTTTATGGAGCCCTGCTCCATAAATTTGATATAAATTCTCAATACATTCAATAACAGGCAATGTAATATTTGAATTAGAATAAACAAGAGATAATAAATCAGTATAAAAGACTTTACCGCATTTTATGCACTTATATTTTTGAATAGTGCAAATTTGTTCTCCAATTCTTAAAAAAATAAGTTTACGTTCATAAGTACCATTTTTAACAGCATTATGTGATTTACAAGATGGACAAATTGCAACTCTATTCTCAAAATGTATTTTACCTCTTTTTTCCAATCTGATAAGATTATTCTCAATATTTTCGCAACCAAATCGAGAAAGATCATCAAATTGACGGAATTCAGAAAACTCAGGAACAAAATCGAAAAGTTTAAATTGTTTTGACTCCATAAATTCATATGGAGCTTTTATTTTGATACTAGACATATTAATATATTAGCTCCACTTAATATATTAATTTTACTGCTTTTAAATTAAAAATAAAGAAAAAATAGAACGAAAAAAATTCGTGACTCAAAAACTAGTGAAAATTCAAATCACACAAGTTTTTGAAAGTGACAATATTTTAACCTGGTTTTGTCTTTTTAATGAACTTTCATTGTAAAAAATAGTTTATATTCGGTTTTTAAAGTTCAACTAAATTTTGTAATTTGTTGACTATTGAATCAATTGATTTATCGTTGTATTTTAAAGTAATAGCATTTTGTTTACAAATATTAACACAGAGTCCGCAGCCTCTGCATTTATTTTGATTGATTTGGATGGCATTGTCTTTAAAACTAATAGCCTCAGACATGCATATTTCATTTAAACATTTCATGCAGTCTATGCATTTTGAGTTATCAATAGCTATTTCCACACCATCTAATTTGTGCATTTTATCGCTTATTTTGTCGTCTAATTGAGGTATTACTTTCCACAAGCAACAGCATGGACAGCAGTGACATATGGTTAAAAGGCCTTCTTTTGGTTTTACATTCATCCAAATAGAGTCAATTTTATTCCTGCCGATTATATGGCTTAATCCTGCAGCATCTGCTTTATCAACATGGTCCTGGGCTTCTTTTTTACTTGCTTTATGGCAAAGGTTTTGCGGAATTTTTCTGGATGTTGGCCCAAGGAAAATACAGCCTATGTCCTGAGGATAATCCTTACAATTGTTGGATGTTCTACAAAGGCAGCTGTTCATTATTACAATATCGTCAATTTTTTCAATAACTTCTTTCAAGATATCTGTTGGAATAAACTCAGATTTTTCAGCTTCTATTGTTTTATTGATTTTTATTGTATTTGGAATAACTGTAACGTCATCATCTTCAAATAATCCCTTGTCAATGATTTTCCTTATTATTTTGGATTGTTTAGTTAATTTAGCTATTCTGAATCTCCAGTTGAAGATGTAGTTTACTATAAATATGTTTATGTCTGCAAAACTAATTTTTCTCATTGTTTACCCATTTTCATTTTTAAACGTCTTAAAATTCCTTTTAATGTATGGGCTTCTCTGCCTGTAATGTAGGCTCTATTAATAATATTTTTAAATGATTTGAGTCCGTTTTTCTTTTTGTGTTCAGGGATATCTAAACCATCAATCAAGTCATACATATCTTTCAGCACATATTCTTTTTCAATAGCTGTACTTTCTTCCAGGCCTTCAACAGGATATTCATGCATATTTTTAAATAATTCATAGAAAATAATGGCTGCTGCATGAGATATGTTTAAAATAGGGTATGTGGGATCAGTTGGAATTGAAACACAAATGTCGCAGTCTTCAATTTCTTCATTTGTAAGTCCATTTCCTTCCCTTCCAAATAAAATAGCGGTTTTATTGTTGGTATTGATGTTTTTTCCAAGATTTTCAGGCCTTACAGGGATTCTTGAGAGATTGTAACTTCCTCCGGCTACACCAGTTGAAGCTACTTTAAAGTCTATCCTTTGGCTCTGATAGAATTCATCAAGAGTATGATATATTTTAGCATTATCGACAATGTATTTTCCATGTGTTGCCTGATAAAATGCTTCAGGGGTTAAAGTAGGTGGATTGATAAGAACCAAATTCTTCAGTCCAAAATTCGCCATAGTTCTTGCAAGAAAACCGATATTTCCAGGTGTTTCACATTCTACAAAAACAATGTAAATGTTGTTTTTAAAATTGCTTAATTCTTTTTCGCCATCATCTTCAGGACCTTTAGCTATTTTTATTCCTCTGGACTGTTTTTTGGATTTTGATTTTTTCGAAGAGGTTGATTTTTTTTCACTTTTAGTTTTTTCTTTGACTTCTGGTGAATTTAAGTTGGTTTCAACTATTTTTTCTTCACTTACAGCTGCATCTCCTATTTTAATCAACCCCTATTTATCTAATCTTTCTGATAAGCTAGTTGTAATAGCTCAATTATGTTCATAGCTTTTATGTCTTCACGGTCAATTGCATCCAATCCGTCTTGAATGTTGTATTGGCAGAACGGACAGATTGTAATCACTGATTCTGCACCAGTGTCTTCAATCATTTTTGCTTTTTCTTTTGCAAGAGTCATAGCAATTTCAGGATGTCCTGCTTTTATTCCACCTCCTGCTCCACAGCATTGGCACGGATATTTCATTTCTTTAAAGGTAACTCCGGGAATCTGTTCAAGAATGTCACGAGGTTGGCCTTTAATTCCCTGACCTCTGCCTAAATGACAAGGGTCATGCCAGGTTACTGTTGTGTTCAGTTCCTTCATTTTGTCAGTATCCAATTTATCCACTAAAAATTCACTGATGTCCATTACATTTAGATTGGATCCATATTTTGGATGGTCATTTTTAAGGGTGGAACCGCATCCTGCACAAATGGTAAGTACAGTATCATAATCCCTGAAAACTTCATTGTTTTTATCAACAAGTTCCTGAACCATGTCTGTCTGACCTGTTCTTATTAATGGTGAACCGCAGCATACCTGTCCTTCAGGAATATCTATGGTTATTCCATTAGCTTCAAGCACATCAATTAATGCTTCTCCAATGTGGTGTAATTTATTATCTACCATACATCCGGTAAATAATGCTATTTTTGAACCGTTGTCATTTTTAACTTCTTCAATAAAACTTGGCCCTTCAGCTTTGATTGACCTTCCTGTTTTTTCTATATTTTCTTTAAATGCAACATGTTCCGGAAGCGGTCCTTTACCTTCTTTGCATGCAATTTCCCTTAAACGTTCAATTGCATCTCCAAAGGTGTTTATATCTTTAGGACAAACAGCCTTACACTTTCCACAACTGGTACATTTGTATAATCCTTCTTTTAAACTTTCATCGAGCCTGTCAAATTCATCTCTTGGGTCTGATTCAAATTTGGAAAGATATCTCATTATGTAAGGTCCGCCAAATTTTGTTTTAATGAATTTTATAACAGGACAGGTTGCAAAACAGGAATAGCATTCAATACAGCTTCTAACTTTTTTGGTATTTTTAATATTTTCCGGAGTTAGATTTTCATTTAAATTATCATCATGTCTTTGAGGATTTAAAGAGAGTTGCAAATCTTTTACTTCCTGTTCTATCTGGCTTTTATCAACAATCAAATCTTTAATTACTGGGAAATTTTGAGGTTCAATTATTGCACCGTCCTTTATATCTTTTTGGCATGCAAGAGCCCCATTTCCATTAAATAATATTCCGCAGGAACCGCACTGTCCTGCTCTACATGAGCTTCTAATGCTGATGTCGGCATCATATTTTTCATTAATGGCATTGATGGCATCTAAAACTTTCATTTGAGGTGTCTGTTCTATTTCATAACACTCCAAATGAGGTTCACTGTCCACTTCTCTGTCAAACCTTGATACATATACTTTAATCATTACTTTACCCCTTTACTCATAATCAAATATAAAATAAGTATAATATTTATATTATATCTAAACCTATTATATTATATATTTTATTAGATTTTTAAATTATTTGAGGAAATAAATAATGAACTTAAAAGAATTAGTAACAGGGAAACCTGGTGATAAACAATTTTTGTTAGGTAATGAGGCAGCTGTAAGGGGAGTTATAGAAGCTGGTGTTTCTGTTGCAGCTACTTATCCAGGTACTCCTTCATCAGAAATTGGAAATGTTTTATCCGGATTGGCTAAGGAAGCTAACATTTATTTTGAGTTTTCTACAAATGAAAAAGTAGCTATGGAAGTTGCAGCTACTGCTGCGGCATCTGGACTGCGTTCATTTACTTTCATGAAACATGTGGGTATGAATGTAGCCAGTGATTCATTTATGACAACTGCTTACAGTGGAGTAAATGGTGGTATGGTTATTTTATCTGCAGATGACCCGTCACTTTTTTCATCTCAAAATGAACAGGATACCCGTAATTACGGACGTTTAGCAAATGTGCCTATTTTAGAACCTTCTAATTGTCAGGAAGTTAAAGACATGGTTAAATATGCTTTTGATTTATCTGAACAATTTAAATTGCCAGTTATTGTAAGAACAACCACTCGTGTATCTCATATGAGGGGTGTTGTTGAATTTGGTGAGGTGGTAGATAATTCTTCAGAAGGTGAAAGCCATTGGAAAAAAGGATTTTTCAAGAAAAACCCTGCACAGTTTGTTCCGGTTCCGGCATTTGCAAAGGATATGCATGTTGCATTAGTGGAAAAAATGGATGAAATTAATAAAATAACCAACGAGTCAGATTTCAATGTTGAATCCTATTTCAGCCAGAATAAAAAATATGGTGTCATTGCTTCAAGCAGTGCTTATAATTATGCTTATGATGTAATCAGATATAATAATCTGGACATTGATGTTTTAAAACTTGGATTTTCATATCCTTTCCCTTATGATAAGGTAGCTGATTTTGTAAAGGATTATGATGAAGTCTTTATTGTAGAAGAGGTAGATCCGATTATAGAAAAGGATACATTGGTAGCTATTGGTAAAAATAATTTAAATACTGTTGTTCATGGTAAATTAGATGGAACCTTCCCAGTATATCATGAATTTAATTCAGATATTGTAGCTAATGGTTTCAATAAATATTTAAACTTCATTGAAGAAAATACCGATGATTATTCTGATAATTTACTTAATTTACAAGAAGAAATTCCTTCCAGAGCTCCGGTACTTTGTGCGGGATGCCCTCACAGAGCAATGTATTATGGAGTAAATAAAGCATTGGAGGAATTGGGAATTCCTCTTAAAGATGCTGTATTTGCATCAGATATCGGATGTTACACTTTAGGAATAAATCCACCATATAATGCTGCGGATTACTTGTTGTCTATGGGATCAAGTGTAGGAGACGGCTGCGGATTTTCAATAGCTACAAATCAGAAAGTAATAAGTTTCATTGGTGACTCAACATTTTTCCATAGCGGAATATCACCTTTGATAAATGCAGTTCACAATAAAAACAATTTTATTTTAACTGTATTGGATAATAGGATTACAGCTATGACTGGAGGTCAGCCAAACCCTGGAATTCCTGTTGATGGAATGGGTGATGATGCACCGGAAATTTCCATACGTAAACTGGCTTTAGCCTGTGGCTGCAATTATGTTCGTGTAATTAATCCGTTAAACTTGGATCAGGTAGTTAAAACATATAAAGAAGCTTTAGAACGTGATGAAGTTTGTGTGATTATAGCTAAAGCTCCATGTACTTTAATTAAAGGTAAAACTAGGAAACCACCAGTAAATTATATTGATTCCAATTGTAATGGATGTAATAAATGTGTAAGTGAACTTGCATGTCCTGCTATTTCAAAAGATGGTGGAAAAATAGCTATTGATCAGTCTATGTGTGATGGATGTGGTGTATGTATCCAAGTTTGTAAATATGGTGCCTTAGAAGCTGGAAGAGGTGAATAAATATGAATAATCATTATAATATTTATATTTGCGGTGTTGGAGGTCAAGGAATTATTAAAACCTCTGTAATTATTGGAGAAGCTGCAATGAACCAAGGATTAAATGTAGTTATGAGTGAAATTCATGGAATGTCTCAAAGAGGAGGTTCTGTTTCTACTGAGTTAAAAATAGGTGATTATAACAGTTCAATTATTCCGGAACATGGTGCAGATATGTTGCTTTCATTTGAACCTATAGAAACGGTAAGAGGTTTGGATAAAGTAAATGATGATACTAAAATAGTATTCAATACTCATCCTATTGTTCCAGCTTCATCAGATAAACCTTATCCTGGTGTAGGTAACATTACTGATGTTTTAAAAGAAAATTTTAAACATGTCCTTCCGATTGATGGAACTAAATTGGCTATGGATGCCGGAAATGTATTGGCTTTAAACATGGTTTTATTAGGTGCTGTAACTGCAGACGACAAATTCCCACTTTCCAAAGAATCTGTTATTGCAGCTATGAAAAATAATTTGAAACCGAAATTTCATGAATTAAATTTAAAAGCTATTGAAAGTGGTTATAATTGGATTAAAGGTTAAATATTTAAATAATTATAAATTAATTAATAATTAAGTACTAAAAAGAGGGTGTTATATATGCCTTATAAAATTGATAATGCTATATTAAAAAAGGATAAAACGGGCAGGGTTACTTTAATTGATCCTGAAAATGTTTTTAAAGATGAAGATGCTTTTGTAGCTATTAAAAGTGATGATTTAATCACTATTCAACTTTTAATAAACAGCATATTACACAATGATTTTAAAAGATGGTCAGAACTTGGAGTGGTTCCTGAAACAGAACCTGTCAAAAGTTTATTTGTCCGTTTAGGTTATTCTAAAGCAGACATTGCATCATTGTTAAAAGAATTTTAAATATATTATTAATGGAGGTTTTCAAAATGCCGGAATTCAAATTATCTAAAGAAGCAGGAACCAAAAAGTTCGAACTTTCAATAGCTATTGATTATGATGAAGATGGCAATATTGAAGCTCAGGAGTTTTATGATGGTGTGGACTGGTCTGATAATCCTGCTGACATTAGGTTAAATACTAGCTATTGTGATGAGGATGAACAAGACGAGTGGAATTTGTTTTTCAACGATTTCATGCATTTACTGGAATCAAACGAGTTGACTGAGAAAGCTGAAACTTTAAAAGAAGTGGATGATTCTTATTATTTTGTAGAAGAATGTATTGAAATTGTTTTGACTGAAGAAGATTAAGAAAAGAGAAAGTCTTTTCTATAAATCTTCTATATCTTTTTTTTCTAGGATGTGTGCATCACTATCTTTTAAAAGAGCAATTGCTTCATCCATATGTTTCAATCTCATTACTACAATAGCTTTTTCTGTTTTTGAACTTACAAATGCATAAAGGTAATCCAAATTGATGCCTTTTTCGTCAAATATAGCTAATGTGGTATTTAATCCGTTAGGTTCATCTGGAACTGCAACAATAATAACGTCATCTTCCCTTACAATAAACCCGTCTTTTTCCAATGCTTCAATAGCTTTTTCATTGTCTGAAACAATTAATCTTAAGATTCCATATTTGGTTGTATCAGCTATTGAAAGTGCGCGTATGTTTATGTTTTCTTGAGCTAGTGTATTAATAGCTTTTTTCATTCTTCCTTCTTTGTTTTCTATAAATACAGATATTTGTTTTACTACCATATTTTTCACCTCATTCAAAATTTCTTTCATCAATAACTCTTACAGATTTTCCTTCACTTCTCGGTAATGATTCAGGTTCACATAATGTTACATTAACCCTTAATCCAGTTTCACTTTTAATGGATTTTACAATCATTGCTTCAGTTTTTTCCATTTCTTTCATTTCATCAGAGAATAGTTCTTTGGTAGCTTCCACTTTAACTTCAACTTCATCTAAGGTATCAGGTCTTGTTACCTTGATTAAGTAATTTGGACTTGCTCCCTTAATTTTAAGTAAAGCTTTTTCGATTTGTGATGGGAAAACCATAACTCCTCTGATTTTTAACATGTCATCGCTTCTGCCGGTGATTCTGCTCATTCTTACACTGGTTCTTCCACATGCACATTGTTCTATAATTAAAGAGGTTAAATCTTTTGTTCTGAATCTTAAAATTGGTATTCCAGTTTTGGTAAGTGTAGTTAATACAAGTTCTCCTTTTTGACCTGCTGGTAGAGTTTCTCCAGTTTTCGGATTAATAATTTCCGGATAGAAATGATCATCCTGAATATGCATGCCGTTTTGTTCAACACATTCCTGAGCTACTCCAGGACCCATAATTTCAGTTAAACCATAGATATTGTATGCTTTGATGTTTAATGTATCTTCAATTTTATGCCTCATTTCTTCAGTCCACATTTCAGCTCCATGAATTCCTATTTTCAGATTAATGTCTTCTAAGTTAATATCGGAGTTTTCAAGACTTTCTCCAAGATACATTGCATATGAAGGGGTACATGTTATAACATCACTTTGGAAGTCTTTCATAGTTTCAAGTTGTCTTTTGGTGTTTCCTGCAGAAATCGGCACGGTTATTGCTCCAAATTTTTGGGCTCCATGGTGAATACCGAATCCTCCAGTAAATAACCCGTATCCGAATGCATTTTGAAGAATATATTCTTTTTCAACACCTACCATTCCAAGACCGCGTGCAATACACTCTGACCAGATATCCAAATCTTCTTTGGTATATCCGGTAACTGTTGGTTTTCCGCTTGTTCCTGAGGATGCATGGATTTCTACAATTTCTTCGTAGGGAACAGCAAATAAACCAAATGGATAAGCTGCTCTTAAATCATCTTTTGTTGTAAAAGGGATTTTTTCAATATCTTTCAATGTTTTTATGTCTTCTGGGGTGATACCAGCTTCATCAAATTTTTCTTTATAAAATGAAACATTGTTATAAGCTAATTTAACAGTCTGTTGTAATCTTTCCAGCTGTAATTTTTCTTTTTCTTCTTTACTCATACATTCGGCTTGTTTGTTCCATACCATTGTATCACTTAATTATATTTCTTTGTTCTAATTTTTTAATATAAAATTATATATAACTATTCATATTAAAAATTTAATCATATATTAATTTTTTTTAATATATTCGGAGTTTAAATTATGGACATTATGATTTTAGCGATTGTATTTATAATCTACATTTTTGCTTTAGTATTGGTAGGTTATTATGCATGGAAAGGAACAGAATCCTCAGAGGATTTCATGATTGGTGGGAAGGATACACATCCTGCGATCATGGCTTTAAGTTATGGAGCAACTTTTATTTCGACTGCAGCTATTGTCGGTTTTGGTGGAGTTGCTAGTGAATATGGTATGAGTGTTCTATGGTTGGCATTTTTAAACATAATCATTGGGGTATTCATAGCTTTTGTATTTTTAGGTAAAAGAACCCGTAGAATGGGACACAGTTTAGGTTCCCTAACGTTTCCCGAGTTCTTGGGCAAACGTTTTAATAGTAAATTTATTCATTATTTCTCAGGTTTAGTTATATTTTGTGCTATGCCGCTTTATGCAGCAGTAGTTCTTATTGGTGCTGCAAGATTCTTAGAATCTTCTTTAATGATTGATTTCGGAATATCCTTATTTATTTTATCAGTTATAATTACATTCTATGTATTCTTTGGAGGTATTAAGGGAGTAATGTATACTGATGCGCTACAGGGAGTAATTATGGTTTGTGCAATGGTATTTTTACTTGGATTTGTTTACTGGTTGCTTGGTGGTGTAACTCATGCAAACACAGCATTAACAGATATGGTGGGATTATATCCGGCTAGTGCTACAGCTACAGGGGGAACAGGTTGGACAACATTCCCTGAGTTGGGTTCACCGTTTTGGTGGAGTTTGGTTTCATCTACTCTTATTGGTGTAGGTATTGGTGTATTGGCTCAACCTCAACTGATTGTAAGATTTATGACTGTTAAATCTGACAGGGAATTAAACAGATCAGTTCTTGTTGGAGGATTATTTATTGCAATAATGCCTACTACAGCTTATATTGTAGGTTCACTTTCCAATGTGTATTTCTTTGATAAATTGGGAAAAATAGCTGTAGATGTTGTTGGCGGAAATGTTGACAAAGTTATTCCAACATTTATTACGATGGCATTGCCTGAATGGTTTGTATATATTTTCCTGCTATCATTATTGGCAGCGGCAATGTCTACAATCAGTTCCCAGCTTCATACTCAGGGAACTGCATTTGGTGTAGATATCTATGGTACTTTAAGAAATAAAGCTAAGCAGAAATCAGACCAAATTACAGTTACAAGACTTGGTATTCTTATAGCTATTATTTTAGCTTTAGTATTGGCATTTTCTCTTCCGGGAAGTATTGTTGCTCTTGGAACAAGTCTGTTCTTTGAAATCTGTGCGGCTGCATTTTTACCTGTGTTCTTGGGAGCATTGTATTGGAAAGGAATCACTGCTAAAGGTGCTATTGCAGGTATTGTTTCCGGAACATTTGTTAGTTTATTCTGGTTACTCTTTGTATTTGCAAAAACAGCTAAAGGTTTAGGATTGTGTAAAGCAATATTTGGTTGTGCAACTTTATTGCCGGCCATGCCATGGCCTTATATTGATGTAATGTTAATAGCTGTTCCTGTTTCTGCTATATTTACATTGGTTGTTAGTTTACTTACAAAACCTCCTGCTCAAGAGGTTATTGATAAGGCATTTGAAAATATTGGCAACAAAGGAAGTGAGGTACAATGATGGTTTTAGGAATTGAAGACCCTTGGATTTGGGGTGTTTATGTATTAATCATTTTATCCACTTTGTTATGCGTAGTCTACGGGATTGTGTATTGGAATAGAGATTATTAATATCCATTCTCTTTTTTTATTTTTTCATTTTTTCAAAATAGTAAAATATATATGTCATAAGATGTAAAGGATATATTACACAATGTAAACTATATATTACATTGTTCCGTAAGTGATAATTATTTCAGGGCTGTTGGTTATATTAAGCGGTTATTAAAGTTTCTGCTAATTATTAGTGCCAATACTAAAAATTAATTATTGTACGACATTCTGACGAAAAATTGAAAAATCCCCTTAACTAATTCAAACATTAATTTCAATTTTATGGTGTTTAATGTAGTTAACAAAGTCTTGATAATTATTTCTTATTTTAAATGCTGGTAAAAAATAGTTTAATTATTTTCCCCCAATTGACAATAAATACAATTAACATTACCTCCCAATTAACCATTAGGTTAGAAAATTTAAACACATTTCTTAAATTTAAATCTCCATTGAAAATTATTTTAAACTATTTTATTACTGGTATTGATAAAAAATATGTAATTTGGTTTAGTTAATGTTCACCAAAAAACTTATTTTTAAAAATTACATATTTTTTAATTCTCTTTTATTGTAATCGGTATTTTTAGGAGTTTTTGACAGTGCAGTTTTTATTACTCCAAAGATTGTTTTTAAAAGGTAAGGGCCGTCTTGTAAAAATTGTCTTATTATATAATGTGGCCTTAAATAAAATTTCATAAATGCTTTTGCTTGAATTTTTCTCATATCATTTAAAGAACAGTCTATTGTTTCTAAAATTGGAGTTATTAATGTATATTTGGACCAATCTTTTATTTTTATAAGATTTTTTTCAAAAGCTTCTTTATAGAATCTTGTTCCTGGATATGGGGTTGCTAAACTGTATATTGCATAATTCGGTTTAAGTTTATGGACAAATTTAACTGTTTTGTTCATGATTTCTTTGGTATCTCCAGGCATACCTAAAGCTACTGAAGCTATTGTTCTTATTTTTAGCTTATGTGCAATTTTAAATGCATTTTCAATTTTTGCAATTGTAGTGTTTTTGCACATATTGTCCAGTTGTTGTTGGTCTGCTGATTCCACTCCTATAAATATTGTAATGCAGCCTGCTTCTTTCATTTTTTTCAGAAGTTTTTCATCTAGAGTGTCTACACGTGATGTGCAGCCCCACATGATTTCAATATTTCTTTTTAATATCTCATCACAAATAGCCATTACTTTCCGTTTTTTCAAAGTGAAGGTGTCATCCATAAATGCAATTGTGTCAATATCATAATTTGTTTTTAGATATTCTATTTCATCAACAATGTTTTCTACGCTTCTTTCCCTAATTTTTTTTCCGTGCATTGCAGCTGATGAGCAAAATGAACACTGCATAGGACATCCTCTGGTTGTAATCATAGTTGTCATATGGGTATCCATGTCCAATAAACGGTATTTTTTCATTGGCAATAAGTTTAGTGCCGGAAAAGGAAGTTCGTCTAGATCTTGTATCAATGGAGCTTCAGGATTTACTACAATTTCTTTTGAGTTTTTGTCTTCAAATACAATTCCTTTAACATCATGCAGACTGCTTTGATTTTCCAGAGCCTGCACCAGATTTAACATGATGTATTCTCCTTCACCTCTGATTACGATATCTACATTTTCATCTTCAAGGGTTTCTATGAAATTAAATGTAGGATGATATCCCCCCATTACAACTATTGCGTCGGGAAGGGTTTCTTTAACTACCTGTGCAGTTTCAAGTGCTCTTCCTATTGTTGGAGTAAGGGCAGTCAATGCCACTAAATCTGGTTTTCTTTTAAGTAATTCCTTTTCAACATCTTTAAAATCCATATCTTCTGCAGATGCATCAAGTATTTCAACATCAATATTGTTTTCTTGCAGTACTCCAGCCATATATGCAATACCTAATGGTGGTGCTATTACTCCCATAAATTTATATTTTGAGGCCGTTTGCGGTGGGTTAACAAACAGAACTTTCATAATTTATCCCCCAGTATTTAATGTTCGTTAAACAGTTTATCTTATATACTTGGTATAAATAAAGGTTATGTTTGTATAATTTTGAATTCTATAATTAATTTTAATAATATTGAAAGATATAACTAATTACTAATATTAAATTAATGAGGACAGTATTATGATACCTGGTATGAATGCAAAGCAGATGAAAAAAATGGAAAGACAAATGAAAAAGATGGGAATGGATATGAAAGATCTTAAAGGAGTCAAAGAAGTCATTATCCGTTTAGAAGATAAAGAATTAGTCATTCCAAATGCTGAAGTAAGTTTGATGAATGTAATGGGTCAGGAAACTTATCAAGTAACCGGTAAAGCACATGAAGTAGCAATTGATGAAGAACTTGTTATTCCTGATGAAGATATTGAAATGGTAGCTAATCAAGCAAATGTATCTGAAGATGAAGCAAAAGCAGCTTTGGAAGATACTAATGGTGATCTTGCAGAAGCTATCTTAAAATTAAATCAATAGGATAATAATATGCCTCTTATTGTACATATTTCTGATTTACATATTAGTGAATTGGGATTTGAAGAAGATGTTTTTATAAAGGCTGTAGCTGAAATAAATGCCATAAATCCGGACATGATAATATTAACAGGTGATTTGACTAATAATGGTTATTATAGTGAATTTATCCAAGCTACCAAATATTTGGAGATGTTTGATGCACCATTATTTGCAGTACCTGGAAACCATGATGCCCGTAATTTGGGTTATGAAACTTTTGAAGAGTTAATAGGGGAATGTAGCTGGAAACTTACAAAAGATGATGAATTTGTGGTTATAGGATTAGACAGCAGTTCTCCAGACATATCCAGTGGAAATGTTGGTAGGCCACAGCATCTTTGGATGGAACATCAGTTAGACCAATGTGTTATTGAGGAGTTATTTAGTATTGTGGCTCTTCATCATCATGTAATTCCTATTCCAAAAACAGGTAGGGAACGTAATGTATTAACTGATGCAGGAGATGTTCTTAAAACATTAACTGACCATGAAGTTGATTTGGTACTTGCAGGACACAAGCATGTTCCAAATATCTGGAAAATGAATAATACTCTGTTTGTTAATGCGGGATCATTATCTTCTAATAAACTTAGAGGAGATGATAAAAATTCATATAATGTATATGAAATTACTGAAGATACAATTAGGATATTTCTTAATAAAGTTGATGGAGAAAGGTTTTTATTTGGAGAATATCCGAGAAATAGCATTTAGTTAACTCTTAATTAAATTTAAATATACAATTTACAAATAATATAATATTAATTAAATAGATTTTAGGTGATAATGTGAAAGTTGTTGTTGATGCTTCAAATGTTGCATATAGTACAAAAAATGAAAATTCACAGCCTCAAATGTCCAATATTTTAGCTGCGGTTAAATCTTTAGAAGAAAGTGGTGATGAATTTGTAATAATTGCTGATGCATCACTACGTCATGACATTGATGATAAAGAAAAATTTGAAAAACTGTTGGAAAGTGAAAATGTAGAGGAAGTTCCGGCAGGTAATGATGCTGATCATTTTATTCTCAATATAGCCCATAATGAAAAAGCTAAAATTTTATCTAATGACAAATTCAGAGACTATGCTGCTGAATTTAAAAATATTAATTCTATGAGGATTCCTTTTGTAATAGAAAATGGCAGAGTTACATTTGGGAAACCTAAATCACCTAAAAAGGATAAAAACATTTTGCAGCACATATCTGATGAGATTATCAAAGAATTAAACTTCAAAAGATGGGAAGTTTATACCGGAAAAGAAGGTTTGGAAATTTCACCATTAAACATTGCTAAACAGGCAATTATCCGTATAGATAATGATAATGACACCAGTTCTAAATTAGAAAAGGTCTTTTCAAAAATACCTATGTTTAACAAGATTGTGGACATGGTTGATGATGTGGAAGTGGCTGCTCCTTATGTTATTTTCGTATTGGTCCATCCAAAGGATTACAAATTAGCTGTTAAAAATGCAGGTAATATTTCTGTTACTGTTGCTGACAGGTTAAGACTTGAGAAAAAACCATTGATAGCTGTTCGTAATGATTTATTTACCAGACCTGGCACTTTTGAGTTAAATATAATGCTGGCTGATGAAGTTACAGAACATGCTCCTTATAATGTTTTGGTTCGCGTAAGTACTCATGATGAAGTATTCATTAAGAAAAATTCAAGAAACATTGCCAGCACTATAGCCGGAAGGCTCGGATCTTGGAAATTTCCATTTGTTTCTGTTAAACCAGATATGCTTTTGGAGAAACCTGGAGATTTTGAGATTGAGCTAGAAAAAGGAGGAAGTTTGGATGGTTAATAGCTTAACTAAAGAACTTATTAAGCTATCTACAAAACTTAATCCAATTAGTGTTGGAACTAAGTTTTTTCCAACAAATTCTGTTGAAACAGAGTATGTTGAGCTATTTAATTATACTCAAACTATTCTTTTTGAACTTGAAAAAGCCGAAATTACATCTGAAAGTATTTTAGAAAATCTTAAGCGGGATGTTGGTGTAGAAAATCTCCCGGAAAACTATAATTTTTATGAACTGAAAGCAGCCGAAAATAAAGTTGAAGAATATGCACTTGTAAGTAACATTATTATGGGTAGTGACCGTTACTTCTATGTCGAGCTCCCTCATCCATCTAATTTAATTAATATACTTGTAAAAATCATTGAAAATGAGAAAGGATTGATAGTTGAAAAGAGCTCTACAGAACTTGTTGCAAGAATGTTAAGTAAAAATGATGCAATAAGGGTGGCTATTGAAATTATCGGAATAGGGCTGGAAGAAGGAGTTCCAATTATTTCTGCAGTAGGTATGACCGGAGCTGCTTCTATTGAGAGGTCAATTAATTACACTCAGAATGTTGGAAATTTCCCAGGTGTTGCATTTACCAAACTTGGTGGTGAATATGCACTTGTGTTTGACGAACCGTTTAAACTAATGCAGTCCAAACCTAAAGAATTTCAAAATTATTTGTTCATTGATTTAATAGATTCAACAGGCTTTATCAGTAAAAATGGTAGAAATAAGCTTGTTGAATTGATGACAGGAATTAAAAATTTCATTGAAACCGAGTGTGAAGGAGAATTAGAAGGTTATCGTGAAGGGGGAGATGATTTTATAGCCAGATTCCCATCAAAAGATTTGGCTATTCGTGCAGGGCTTGATTCTGCATGGTTTGCTTTAGATAATGGTGCAAAAATCAGAGCAGGAATTGGCAGAAGTAGAAGGGAAGCTGGTGAAAGGGCTCAATTGGTAGATAGTTTAAATTCATCATCTCCATTATCACTGGTTGTATTTGAATTGGCTAACGGGTTATATGCTTACAATATTCCTTCTGAATTTTCAAGGACAATTATAGATTTAATTGAAAATCAAAAAGGCAAATTGATTGGAATATTTGCATTTGTGTTTATATTTGTGTATGTTTTATCCATATTTGGTTTAGGAATGTTTGGTTTTGTTGGAATAGTATTGGCACTTATTTATGCAGTATTGTCTTAATGTTTAAATAATAGTAGTTTATTAAAAAATAATTAAAAGAAAGGGATTAAAGTGACGTCTAAAAACGATGGAACACTTGTTGTGTTTATGATTATAGCATTAATTGCATTTTGTGTAGGTGCTGGCATTGGTGTATCTATGGTTATTTCAGATGATGGTGCTGATGTGGCTAACAACACAACTCACATTGAGAATGTTACTCATGAAATGACTACAAACTTAACCGATACAAATGATGATCTTGCTTACGATTCAGAGAAGGATGAATCAAATTACCTTGAAAAAGGTGAATCAAACTTGGATTATTCGGATGATTATTAATTTATTTTTTGTAAGGAAGTAATATGATATTTAAAGAACTTGATGGTGGATTGTCAGTTATTGATAATCTTAAAGTGGCAGGTGCTAAAGAAGGAAAATATGGTGTTGCAGTTATTGTAAGTGAAAATAGTGATGCTTCAGCAGTATTTACATCAAATAAAATAGTGGCTGCTCCTGTAATATATACTAAAAAGGTAGTTGAAAAAGGAAAAGTTTCAGCAGTATTTGTTAATAGTGGAAATGCTAATTGTTTTACAGGCAATCAGGGAATTGAAGATTGTGAATCATTAGTTGAACTGGTTTCTAAAGAGCTGAATATTCCTAAAGGAGAAATAGCTATTTCTTCAACTGGGGTTATTGGCCGTAAAATGCCTCTTGATGTTATAACTGGTGTGGCTTCTAAAGTATTTTCCAGTCTTGGAAACAAACCGGAAGATTCATTGGCAGCTGCAAATGCCATTATGACTACTGATAAAATTCCAAAACAGTGTGCATTGGAAGTCACATTAACTAATGGTGAAAAAGTAAAAATTGCAGGAATTACAAAAGGCAGCGGAATGATTGCTCCAAATATGGGAACCATGCTGTCATTTATTGTAACTGATGGAGTAATGGAAAGTAAATATATTAATAAAGCTCTTAAAAAAGCTGCAAATAAAAGTTTTAACATGATCGTTGTTGATGGTGATGAGAGTACAAATGATACCTGTTTGCTCATGGCAAATAAGGCGTCTGGAGTCAATATAGTCAATGACGGTGAAATTGATCCGAATTTCCAGGAAGCCCTTGAGTATCTTTGTATTGATTTGGCTAAAAAAATGGTTAAAGATGGTGAAGGTGCATCTAAGGTTATTGAAGCAAATATTTATGGAGCTAAAAATATTGATGAAGCCAGATTGGCAGCTAAGGCAATTGTAACTTCTCCTTTATTTAAATCTGCCGTATTTGGTGGTGATCCAAATTGGGGAAGGATAGTCTCAGCAATCGGTTATTCCGGAGCAGATGTAAGTGCAGATACAGTAACAATAGCTATAGCTAATAAACAAGATGAAGTTGACCTTGTAAAAGATGGTGAAATTCTTGCTTTTGAAGGAACTGATAATCTTTTAAGAGCTGAGAAAATCATGCTCGGAGAAGAGGTCATTGTAAATGTTGATCTTAATAAAGGTGATGGTGAAGCTACAGCTTGGGGCTGTGATTTAAGTTATGATTATGTGAAAATCAATGCTGAATATACTACTTAAAGAAAAGATATAAATACTTTAAGAAGTAAATATTTTTATGTTATAGAAATTCTATTTTTGATTTTCGATTAAAATGATATTGAATCAAATTTTAACTATTGATAGTTACATTATTTGGTTTTAATTTATTAATTAAATTTAATGGGGATATGATTATGGCAAAAGTTAAAGGAACCAATAAAAGAACAAGAGCAAAAAGAAGTTATACCAAACCTGGTAGTAAAAGAGGTAGAGGAGTTAAACAAACCTGGAAAAAATAATCCTCTTTTCCATAACTTTTTTTTTAAATTTTAAGCTTATTTTTACTTAGAAAAAAATATATACTATTTTTTAAAGATTATTACTCATATACTATAAGATGTGGTATTATGAGTAAAAAGAAAATGATGATGCCTGCAAATGGCCACAGAATTCAAGGCATGACTAGTGAAAAGTTCCTTGATTCTAAAGAATTTTTAGATGAATTGAATCTCACAGGCAGTGAGAACTTTATGGATGCCGGCTGTGGAGATGGTCATGTAGCTATTAAAGCATTAGAAGAATACATTACTGACGGTTGCGTTTATGCTTTGGATATGTATGAACCTTCTATTGAAGATATGCTTAAATACAAACAGGAAAACAATGCAGATAACCTAATCCCAATAGTATCCAATATTGCTGAACATATTGATTTGGATGATGAAACATTGGATGTTGTTTTGATGGTTAATGTTTTCCATGGTTTTAAAGCTACAAGAACATTGGATGAAGCAGTGGACGAATTGGCTAGGGTAATTAAAACCGATGGTGGAAGAATAGCTATTATGGATTATAAAAAACAGGATGTTAAAAACGGACCTCCAACAGCTATCAGAAGTTCTCCTGATGATTTGCAGGAATTATTTTCAGCACATGGTCTTAAAATGACTTATTTAAATGAGGAAATAGGTGAAGACATTCCTGAAGGCAAATCTCATTATTTAATAATATTTGAAAAAGAGTAGTTAAAAATGATTTTTGTAGCTGTTTTGGCAGGTGGAATTGGATCAAGAATGGGGGATACAGACACTCCTAAACAATTTTTAAATCTGGGAGATCGACCTATTTTAATCCACACAATTGAAAAATTTGTGATTATGGATGAGATTGATGAAGTGATAGTTTTAACTCCACAAAATTTTATAAATCACACAAAACATTTAATCGAAGAGTATACTCTAAACAACGATAAGATAGTTGTGATTGAAGGCGGAAAAACCAGAAACGATACTTTAAAAAACAGTATTGACTATATTTATGAAAATTACAGTGTTGATGATGATTCAATAATTATAACTCATGATTCTGTCCGTCCGTTTGTAACCCATAGGATTATTCAGGATAATATTAAAGCTGCAAAAAAATATGGGGCCTGTGATACAGTAATTCCTGCTACAGACACAATTGTGGAAAGTAGAGATGGAAAGATAATTAAAAACATTCCAATTAGGGATTATTTTTATCAGGGTCAAACTCCACAAACCTTTAAGATAAATAAATTAAATTCTTTAATCAATGATTTAACTGATGGTGAAAAAGAGATACTTACAGATGCTGCTAAAATATTTGTTTTAAAAGGTAAAGATGTAGCTCTTGTTGATGGAGATGTAACAAATATTAAAATTACATATCCTTATGATTTGAAATTAGCTAATACAATTCTAAATGATAAAAATGATTAATATTATTTACAGATTAGTTGCTCCAAAATTCTTTGAAGAGGCTATAGAGGAAATTAACATAGATAATGTAATTGTAAGACCAAGTTATCTCTCAATTTGTCAGGCTGACCAAAGATATTACCAGGGTAAAAGAGCAAGTGATGTTCTTGAAGAAAAATTACCTATGGCTCTGATTCACGAAGGGGTCGGGGAAGTGGTATTTGACAATACAGGGAGCTTTGATGTTGGGGATAAAGTTGTAATGATACCAAACACTCCGACAAAAGAAGATGAATATATATCAGCTAATTACCTGCCGTCATCAAAATTTAGAGGCAGTGGTTTTGATGGATTTACAAGTGATTTAATTCAGCTAAATCCTGACAGACTAGTTAAACTGCCTGATAATTTTAATTTAAAAATTTCTGCATTTATAGAATTAATTTCAGTAATCTGCCATGGAATAGACAGATTTGAAAAAATAGCCATTAAACACAAAAACTGCTTTGGTGTTTGGGGAGACGGAAACCTCGGATATATTACAGCACTGCTGCTGAAAGAGTTTTACCCTGAAAGTGAAGTGACAGTTATTGGAAAGCATGGTGAAAATCTGAACTTATTTTCATTTGCAGATAAGACATACAAATTCCATGAGGTTCCAGATGACTTGGCTATTGACCATGGTTTTGAATGTGTTGGATCAAATGCATCACAAGCAGCTATTGACCAAATAATAAATACAATTAATCCTCAAGGGTCAATAATCTTATTTGGAGTAAGTGAATATCCTATTCCAATCAATACAAGGTTAATTTTAGAAAAAGGATTAACAATCCAGGGAATAAGTAGAAGTGAACGTAAAGACTTCTTAAAAGTAGTTGAATTGCTTAAAAACAATCCTAATTTATTTGATTCATTGGATAAGTTAATCAGTGAAGTTGTAACTATCAAATCATTAAATGATTTAAAGGAAGCTTTTGACAAAGATTACATTTCAGGCTTCGGAAAAACAATACTGGTGTGGGATAAATAATGTGTGGAGAAGATGATGAATTTACTGTAATCTGTCCGATTTGTGGTGAGATGATTGATGCAGGAGACGCAGTCTGTCCAATCTGCGGAACTCCAGTTTAGCTATGAAATTTTTTCTCTTAGTAGAAAACTTTTTTATTTTTACATGTTTTGAAGGATAAAATTCAGATATTTGTTGACATTATAATATATTTTTTTTAAGAAATGAATAATTCCAAAGATTTAATAAAGTATTAAGTAAAATAATTATTGTAGTGATTAAATGAAGGACGTAAATATTTTAGTTGAGGCTTTACCTTATATTAAAAAATTCCATGAAAAAAAGATTCTGATTAAGTACGGAGGACATGCTATGATAGATGAAGATGCAATGTCTTCTACAGTTAGGGATACTGTTCTTTTAAAATATGTGGGTATGGAACCACTTATTGTTCATGGTGGCGGTCCGGAAATATCCAGATCTATGGACAAGTTAGGTAAAGAGCCTAAATTCATTAAAGGATTAAGAGTTACTGATGAAGAAACTATGGAAATTATTGAAATGGTTTTAGTTGGTAAAATAAGTACAGATATTGTTTCTCAGATTTCTTATCATGATGGAAAAGGCATAAGTTTATCTGGTAAAGACAGCAGATTAATTTTCGCTCATAAAAAACCTGTCAGTAAAGTTACCAGCGAATCTGGCGGAGAAGAGGAAATTGATTTAGGTCTTGTGGGTGAAATTGATTGCATCAATACAGATTTACTTGAAATGTTTCTGAAAAACAATTATATTCCGGTTATATCTCCGGTAGGTATCGCCGATGATGGATCAAGTTTAAATTTAAATGCAGATACTGCAGCTGGTGAAATAGCTAGTTCTGTTGATGCTGAAAAGTTAATAATTTTAACTGATGTTCCGGGAGTTTTAAGAGATCCTAATGACCCTGATTCATTAATCCAAAGGATAAAAATAGATGAAGTGCCGGACTTAATTGAAGAAGGAGTTATTTCCGGAGGAATGATTCCAAAAATTGAAACATGTGTCAAAGCAATTGAAGACGGTGTTAAATCTTGCCATATCATTGACGGACGTAAAAAACATTCTCTTTTACTTGAAATTTTCACAAAAAATGGTATAGGAACTATGATTTATAAATAGTTCTTATTTTGAAAATAAAAATGAAATATAATCTATAAATGATTATATTCTTCTCTTAATTTTCTTCTAAGCAGTTTCCAGCCATTAACTCTTGGAAGCTCTTTTAAACTGAATATTTTTCTTGGTACTTTGTATCTTGAAAGATTTTCACGGGCATAGCTAATTAGACCTTCGCTGTCTTCTTTATTTTCCCAAACTACTGCAGCTACAGGTAACTCTCCGCGGTGACAGTCGGGGATACTGAAAATAGCTATTTCTTTTACTTCAGGATATTTAATTAACACTTCTTCTACTTCTGTTGGGTAAATTTTCCATCCGCTCATTACAATCATGTCTTTTTTACGGTCTGTAATGAACAAACGGTTATCTTCATCAAGATATCCAATATCTCCTGTTAAAAACCATCCGTCATCTAAAAATGATTCTTTTGTAGCTACTTCACGTCTCCAATAACCTTTAGCTACTGCAGGGCCTCTTAGTGCAATTTCTCCATGTTCATATTTTTCAAGTTCTTTGGTGTAGTCATGTTCATCAACAATTTTAACTTCTGAAAAACAGACTGGATGTCCGACACTTTCAAATCTGTCTGCTGTTCTGTAATCTTCAGGTCTGATAACAGTTCCGGTTCCAATTACGATTGTTTCAGATAATCCGTAAGCGTTGATTATTGGGATACCGTATTTTTCATGGAATTGTTTCCAGATTTTCTTGTGCAGTGGTCCTCCGCCGCTTATTATTTCACGTACAGTTTTTAATTGTTCTTCAGCACCATTTTCCAATCTTGTCAGGGAATGTATTACTGGGGGCATACCTGTTAGGACTGTAACTTTTTCTTTTTGACATAATTCAAGGTATTCCTCTAAATTAAATTGTTCCACCATGATATAGTAGGCTCCGGCTCTAAGTGCAGCTATTGCCCAGGATAGTCCTACATGAGCCATAGGATATATCCCCATGTAAACATCATCCTGTTTCATGGTTAGTACATCACATTCATTATGGATTGCAGTGAAATAATTTCCATGAGTAAGCATAGCTCCTTTTGGCTGACCTGTTGTTCCTGAAGTGTACTGTAATTGGCATAAGTCATCCCAGTCTGTAGGTTCTGCAGGTAAAATTTCCCCATTTTTATAATTTTCAATATTTTTTGGAATATACTTATCCAAATCAACAATATCCTTTGCGTCTTCGTCAGTAATCATTAATTTAGCCTGTGAGTCATCAATAATATATTCAAGTTCGTGGGGAGTAAATACTCTGTTTGTTGGAATAGCTATTGCTCCAAGTCTCCAGATTGCAAATAATGAGAACAAATACTTAGTGGAGTTATTCAAATATATTAAAATTCTATCTCCTTTTTTAATACCGCAATTTTTTAAGTCACGGGCAATTTCTGAAGTCATTGCCAATATTTCATGTGAATTGTATTTTTCATTGGTTTTTGGATTGTATAAAACATTTTTATCTAATCTGCAAGCATTTGCGTCAAGAAATGTAGTTATGTTAAGCATTTAGTAGTCACCTTCAAGTATTTCATCTATGATAGATTTGGTAAGTTCTGATGTAGTGCTGTTTCCTCCTAAATCAGGAGTCAGTGTTTTGCCTGCACTTACAACATTTTCAACAGCTTTATTTATTTTATTACTTATTTCATATTCTTTTAAGTAATCCAGCATCATAGCTATTGTTAAAATCATGGAGCATGGGTTAGCTATACCTTTACCTGCAATATCTGGTGCAGATCCGTGAACAGGTTCAAATAATCCATGATCATCTCCAATATTTCCTGAAGGGGCAAGTCCAAGTCCCCCTACAAGACCGGCACCTTCATCAGACAGTATATCTCCAAACAGGTTGCTGGTTACAATTACATCAAAGTTTTGCGGTTGTGTAATAAGATACATTGCTGTTGCATCAACATAAAAATCATTGCTTTCAATATTGGGGTAATTTTCAGCTATTTTGTAAAAACTTTCTTTAAAGACTCCGTCGGTTTTTTTTAGGACATTGCTTTTATGTACACAGGTTACCTTTTGTTTTTGTTTGGCGATACATTGTTCAAAAGCAACTTTGGCTATTTTTTCACTGGCTCTTCTTGTAATGACTCTTTGGGCAATTACTTTATTGTCCTGTTCATATTCAATCTGGCTGTAAAGTCCCTCAGTATTTTCACGAACTATTAAAAAGTCAATATTATCACTTATTGATCTGACGCCTCTATAGGATTTTATCGGCCTTAAATTTGCATAAACATCAAGTTCTTTTCTAAGATTTATAATTGGACTTGGCTGGCCGGGGGTACTTGTACTGGCTCCAAATAATGTTGCATCTGATTTTTTAGCTATTTTAATGGTTTCTTCAGGTAATGTAACTCCATTTTTGTTATAACATTCAAAACCTGCTTCCCCATATTCAAAACTGAAATTCAAATCAAGTTTGTCCAGTAAATATTCGCCAGATTCCATTACTTCCTTTCCAATTCCATCTCCGGGTATTATTGCAATTCTGTACATTATTTCACTTATTTAATTTTGTTCGTATATTTTCGAAATATATTTATATAGTTAGATATAACTATTATATGTTTACAGTTATATTAAATATAGTGAGGGATGTTTATGTCAAAATCTGTTGAAGAATTAATTGAAGATTTAAATGACCAAGACGAATTTGTTGTTGAAGCTGCTGCTGGTGAATTGGAGATGATGGGAGAAGAATCTGTAGATGCTTTAATGTCTGCATTGTCCCATAGGAAGAAAAATATTCGTTTAAATGCAGCAAAAATTTTAGGAGCCATCTCTAATCCTAAATCAATTGGTGCTTTAATTTTAACTTTGAGAGATAACAATAAATTAGTTAGAAGAGAAGCTTCTACTGCTTTAAGTCGTATGGGCCAAATAGCTGTCGATCCTTTAATCGAAATTTTGGATGATGAAGATTGGAGGGTAAGAGGTGCAGCTGCATGGGCTTTAGGAAACTTAAAAGATGATGCCGCTATCGAACCGCTTGAAGCACTTTTGGAAGATGAAAGCGGTTATGTTAGGGCCGGTGCTTTAAACGCAATCAATAGCATTAAAAGTTAATAACTAATTTTGTTATTTTCTTCATTTTTTCCCTTTTTTTACCACTTTTTTTTGAATATTGTTTAAATTCATATCATTATCATTGCTTTTTTTCAGAAAATTTTTTAGTCGGAAGTAGTTTTCCACTACATTTATATAATATGAGATGATAATAGTATATTAGCAAATATTCTATATCTTAATAATTTTTACTATAACTTTTAGAATTACTGCTATTTTTTTAAAATAATGTTTAGAATGATTAGTGAATTATATGATTACAATAGGAATACTAAATTTACAAGGTGCCGTAAGTGAACATTACGACATTACAAAGAAAGCTATTGAAAATATGGGTATTGAAGCAGAAGCAATTTCTGTAAGATATGCTGATGAAGTAGCGAACTGTGATGGTGTAATCATTTCTGGTGGTGAAAGTACTGTGATAGGAAAAATCATCAAAGAACGAGGGATAGATAAAGTTATTAAAGATAACAGAATTCCTGTTTTTGGAACTTGCGCAGGAATGGTTTTGCTTGGTAAAAAAACTGATTTTGATCAGCCTTTATTGGGAATTATGGATATTTCAGTTAAAAGGAATGCATTTGGAAGACAGGTAGATTCATTTGAAAGTCCAATTTCCATTTTAGGGGAAGATTATTTGGGAGTTTTCATTAGAGCACCATCCCTTGATGATTATGATAAAACCAAAGAAGATATTAAAGTTTTATCAAAATTGGATGATGAAATAATAGCTATTCAGCAAGGACATAATATAGCTATTGCATTTCATCCGGAATTAACTGATGATACTAGAATTCACGAATATTTTATAGAGGAGGTTTTAAATTGTGTGGAATAGCTGGTATAGTTTATAAAGATAAAAAATTGCATTGTGCAGGTAATGACATGACCAATATGCTTCATCAACTTCAGCATAGAGGTCCTGATTCTGCAGGTTATTCAATTTATGGCGGAACAGGTCTTAAGGATGATGAGTACATCTTAAAAATTCAAGTGAAAGAACAACCAAGATTACTTGAAACCGTGAAAGATACAATAAACTTTGTAACTCCAATTCAAAGTGATGAAGTTCTTCCGTCTGTTGGAGATTCATTTATTTACAAATGTAAAGTTCAGTTAAATAACTTTTCAGAACTTAAACCGCTTATCTCAACTGTTGATACAATTGATGATGTTATTGTAATTAACGGAAGTCAGGATTTTGAAATGATTAAGGATGTAGGTTCTGTATTGGACATTGCAAAAAGATACAATGTGCGTGAGGTTAAAGGAACTCATGCTATAGGTCATACAAGGTTTTCAACAGAAAGTGGTGTGGACAGATATCATGCACACCCATTTGAAACTTACATTGTTAAAGATGTATCTGTTGTTCATAATGGTCAGATTACAAATTATTGGAATATTAGGGATCCTTTAGAAAGAAAAGGTCATGTATTTGAAACTTTTAATGATACTGAATGTTTGGTTCATTATATTGCAGATAAATTAGATACAGGTTATTCTTTAGAAGAAGCACTGGAACAGTCTGTAGAAGATATGGATGGTCCTTTTTCTTATATTATAGGAACTCCAAATGGTATTGGAATAGCTAAAGATAAATTAGGTTTACGTCCGGGAGTAATGGCTGAAACTGACGATGTTTTTGCAATTGCATCTGAAGAGGTATCTTTAAGGGAAGTTGTTGATACTCAAAATATTGAACAAATTTCTCCTGGTGAAGTAATGGTGTATGAAATTTAGGAGTTGGTTTTAGTGAAAATAAAAGAATTAGATGCAGCATCACTTTCTCCACGTGAACTAAATTCACAGGTTAAAGAATCTGCAAAAGATTATGATAAAATACTTATTAAAAATCCTAATGCAATGCATTATTTGGTTGCAGGAGTAACTGATGAAGTAAACATTGAACTGGACGGTTCTGTAGGTTATTTTACAGGAACCATGTGTGACGGACCAAAAATTAAAATCAATGGTAATGCAGGATGGTTTGTTGGAGATAATTTAACTGACGGTGAAGTGGTTGTTGAAGGATCAGCTGGTGACGGAGCAGGACAGGGAATATATGGCGGAACAGTTGTTGTTCGTAAATCAGTAGGTTCAAGAACTGGAGAAATCATGAAAAATGGTACTATTGTCATTGGTGGAAATTCAGGATTCATGACTGGAATATTCATGATGGGTGGCCGTATTGTTATCTTAGGTGATGTAGGAGAAGATGTGGCAGAATCCATTATTCGTGGTGTGATTTATGTTAAGGGCGAAGTTAAAAGCTTGGGATACAATGCTAAAATTGACGAATTAACATGGGAAGATAAACTTGAATTAAAAGAATTACTGGAAGAATATGATTTTGATTTAAAGGAAGATGAGTACGAAGAATTTAAAAAAATAGTTCCGGAAAGTGCAAGACCATTTTACGGTCATTAATTGAATAGGAGGGAAGTGTATGCCATATAGAGTAGAAAGAAATCCGGTTTTATGTAAGAAAAACTTTGGAAGGCCTGGTTGTTGTTGGTATTTGTGTGATGACAGGGATGAAAAAATCTGTGGAAGATGTTTCTCATGTTATAATAACTGTCCTCACGGAGTTTATGAAATTATTCAGGGTGAACCGTACCCATTAAATCAGGAAAAATGTGTCGGGTGCAGAATTTGTTTGGAAATGTGTCCAAATAGGGCTATTGAAGTAAATGCAATTCCGCAGGATGCAAGAGAAGCATGGGGATTCCCTGATGTTGTGGAAATAGTAAGAAAAGCTCAGTCTGCATCATATAAAATCAGAAGTACTGGAGCTTTAAGAAAAATTCCTGACTTTGATGATTTGGTAGTAATACCTGCACAGGTATCAAGACCTCCTATTGATAAATATAGGGAACCATGCGGAACAGATGTTGTATTGGGAGATAGATATGCTGAAAATCCTTTAAAATTAGATACTCCTGTAATGATTGGAGCAATGTCTTTTGGTGCGTTAAGTAAAGAAGCAAAAATGGCATTAGCTATTGGTTCTTCACTTGCAGGAACTGTAACAAACACTGGGGAAGGGGGAATGCTTCCTGAAGAACGTGAATTGGCTGATAAACTTATAGCACAGTATGCATCTGGAAGATTTGGTGTTTCTGCAGATTATCTTAAACAGGGAGATGCAGTTGAAATCAAAATAGGTCAGGGGGCAAAATCCGGAATGGGTGGTCACTTGCTTGGTGAAAAAGTAACTGCAGAAGTTTCCAGAATCAGAAAAATTCCTGTAGGGTCTGATGCTCTATCACCTGCAAGACACATGGATATTGTAGGTCCTGAAGATTTAAGTATGAAGATTTCTCAATTACGTGAAATTACTGACTGGAAAGTTCCGATCATTGTTAAATTTGCTTCAGGTAAAGTAGCTTCTGATGTAAAAATCGCAGCTAAGGGTGGAGCAGATATAATTGTTGTAGACGGTATGCAGGGAGGAACTGGAGCGGGACCTGATGTTATTATGGAACATTCAGGTATTCCATCACTTGCAGCTATTGTGGAAGCAGATCAGGCATTAAAGGAAATTAATTTAAGAGAAGATGTAAGTTTGGTAGCTGCTGGAGGAATTCGTTCTGGAGCAGATTTAGCTAAAGCATTGGCTCTTGGAGCAGATGCAGTATATATTGCAACAGCTGCATTGATTTCTATAGGCTGCAGGGTCTGTCAAATGTGTTATAAAGGTAACTGTAGTAAAGGAATAGCTACACAGGATCTGTCCTTAAGACACAGACTTGATTACAAGGAAATGGGTAAAGCAGTAGCTAATTATATAAATGCAATGACTGATGAGGCATGTATGCTTGTTCAACAGGCAGGAAACACCCATATTACAAAATTGGAAAAACAAAACTTAAGGGCCTTAACAATGGAAGCATCAGCTTTAACCGGTGTTCCAATGGCAGGTTCTGAAAACAGAAAAAATTAAATTCTGGGGGTTTGTTCAGCTAGACATAAATTGCAGATAGCATTTTCATTGTCTTTTTGTTTGTCTTTAACTGGACAGTAAAACTCCCCATTTTTTTCTTCTACTTTTAAACTTCCGGGGAATTCAGTTCCGACTGGATGGATTGGCTCTTCTAAAATAAATGTTGTATAAAGAGCAGTAATAATATAAATTAAAGGAAACTTATCTTCTTCAATGCTGTAGTTTCTTTCTTTTTCAAACTGATATTTTAATAAATTAAATGATTCATCAAAACTTTCTTTATCAATAGCTTCATCTAGATAATTGTTATTGTCAAGTATTTCTTTTACACGCATGATGAAGTATTTTACATAAACTTCCAAGTATTTTTCACGATAATTGGCCTGAACATATTTTCCTTCTTCTCTCATTCTAGCTGTTGCAAGCATTAAATCATAGGGTGAAATTATTTTGCAATATTTTTTTAAGAGCTTTAATAATTCGTTTTTTGTTATAATGTCTTTTGATGAAATATTGCGTAAGTCATGGAATATGTTTGCAGCTTTCATATATGTTAATTTTATAGTTGGAATATTTAAGTTTTTTAGTTTTGGATTTTTAGGAAAAAGTGATTAATTTTGTTATTGTATGTTATGTAATCAGTCATTGGTTAATATTGAACTGATTATTTTAAAATACATTTAAATAAAATAAAATCAATATATGGTACTGAATGGTGTAAGATGTATAATCAAAAATTATTTAATACATGATTTGTACATTAAATTTAAAAAATATTATCATCTTAGTATTGTTCTCAGATTTTATATAGGTGATGATTATGGCTAGTGAAATAAGCAAATGATAATGGAAACTATGTTAACATTAATTACTACAGCATTTGCATTTGTTGCAGGTTTAGCTTGGAATGAAGCAATACAAAAATTAATTGAAGAATTTTACACTGCTGGAGGAGCAGTAACATGATTATTAATATATGCAGTCATTGTAACTATTGTTGCTGTAGTTGTTACTGTATTGCTTGCAAGAATTGCAGGTAAAATGGGTATTGATCTTGATAAAGAATAAATATCCTTTTTTATTTTTTTTGGAAAATTCTTTTTTTGCATTTGAAGTTATATGTTACTTTCCTAAATCTTCAACAGTTTTTTAAATCAAAAAATAGTGTTTTTTTTTAAAAAAGTGAAGTTCGAAGTAAAAAAGAGGAGGGTAATTAAAAGACAGAATAGTTATATATGTTTAATAATTTTGAATATGTTTTTACTTCAAACCTATATTTAGATTGTGCTTCATGTTATAAATACTTTTTTATAAAAAAGTATTACTTAATTAATATTAGAAATTAAAAAAGTATTAATATAAATTTTAAAGGGATTTTTGCTTCTGTTTTTTTAGAAATAATTTGATTTCAAAAATTTTAAAAATGATAATTATTATAATATAAATAGATTATTTATGATTACAATTACAAAAAAAGAGGAAGTTGTTTTAAATCAAGTGGAAATATTCAATCCTGAATATCCTGACGGTGTTTCTATTAAATTTTTAAAAGATGAATTGGGGTTTCATGAATATGATCTTGTTCAAATTTTAAATACCTTATCAGAAAAGAACCTGATTGAGTTTAATGGAAGCAGTGTTAAATTAACTATTTCTGATAAGGAAATTAATGCTGTCAAATCTAAAAAAGATGTTGAGAAGATTGAATTAAATATTAAAGAAAAGGAATCTTATAATCTAATTAAAGAGTTGGTTGATGATAAGAATTTAGTTTCCAAGTATACTTTGGAAGGCCATTTGCTTTATGGTGATTTAAAACTTTCTAATTTTAAAATGTATCACATTATTTTATCTCTGGAAAATAAAAACCTTCTGAAACCTATTAAAAAAGAAGATGGGGATTATTATTTACTTGTTGAATAAGTGATGAAGTAATATAAAATTGATATTTTTTCATAACATTTATATATTTTTAAATTTAATATTATATCTAAATTACATTATTATGGAATGTTTTAGTATGATGAGAATAAGCATGTCATTACCAAAAAAATTATTGGCTGATTTTGATGAAGTTTTAAAAGAGAGAGGTTATCAGTCTCGTTCAAAGGGTATTCGTGATGCTCTTCAGGATTACATTGTAAGACATCAATGGATGAATGAGATGGAAGGAGAAAGAATTGGAATTATCACTATTATTTATGATCATCATTACACTGGAGTTATGGAAAATCTTGCAGATATTCAACATAGTTTCAGAAATGAAATTAACATGAATATGCACCTTCATATGACTGAAAAATATTGTATGGAAATTGTTGTTGTTAACGGAGATATCAGTGAAATTCGTGAGTTGACAGATAAATTAATGAGGCTTAAAGGGGTAGAACACGTAAAACTCACAACTACTGCTAATGGTGAAGAATTCAGTGACAGAGATCATGAACATGATCATCACCATTAATTCTTATTTTTTTTTATGAAATTTAAAACAACTCCTTATCATTTTGACTTATTAAAAGATGAGGAAAGACTTTCAGCATTTTACGAAGCTATTAAGGAGTTATCCACCAGTCAGGAATTGGCTTATGATTTGGGATGCGGAAGTGGAATTTTATCTTTTTTTCTAAATTCTTATTTTAAAGAAATAATAGCTATTGAACAGGATTTTAAAGCAAGTAGATGTGCTAAAGAAAATTTGAAAAGCTTTAAAAACATTGAAGTTGTTAACGAAGATGTTTTAAAATATGATTTTTCTAAAAAATGTGATTTGATTGTTTGTGAAATGCTGGATACTGCCCTTATTGATGAAGAAGAAGTTCCAGTATTGAATCATGCAAGAAATTATCTGAAAGAGAATGGTAAAATAATTCCTCAGGGTATTATTAATACTATAGAGCTTGCACACCTGGAGAGGGATTACATTCATTATGATGAAGATGTTAACTGCAAAACTTTATCAAAACCGGTTATTTATGATGAAATTAATTTTCTAAATGATATAAATCCTGATTTTGAAAAGGTAATAACCATTAAGGCCAATAAGGATTCTTTAGTTAATGGATTGAAAATTACAACTATCACCAAACTTAATGATAATCTGGTTTGCGGACCTACACCTATGTTAAACCCGCCTCTGTTAATTCCTTTAGATGAAAAAAATGTAAAATGCAATGATTTAATTAATGTTAAATTAAAATATATTATGGGAAAAGGAATTGGAACTATTGAAGCAAATTATTATTAGGTGATTTTATTTCATTTAAAAGACAGCTGGAAGAATTTTTAGAAAATAATGAAAAATTGATTATATTAGGGATTGGAAACGAGCTTAAATGTGATGATGGTGTAGGGCCTTTTATAATTAATGAATTAAAAGATTTAGAAAATCCTAATTTAATAATCATTGATGGCAAGACAGTTCCTGAGAATTTCACAGGTAAAATTAGAAAAGAACAGCCTTCACATGTAATTCTTGTTGATGCATGTTTAATGGGATGTAAACCTGGTGAATTTAAAATTGTAGACAAGGATGATTTTGTTAATATTGGAATTTCAACTCATTCAATGTCTTTATCATATTTTGTTAAATATTTAGAGCGAGATAATGATTTTAAGATAATATTTGTTGGTATTGAACCTGAATCCATGGATTATTCAGATAAGCCAACACCAGCAGTTCAAAAGGGAGCCTACAAGTTTATAAATATTTTGAAGGAGATTTTATGAAAATTTTATTTATCGGTTCAAGATTGTATGATGATATAGATTATTATGTTAGGGAAAACGGTATTGAAAGCATAATTACTGAATCTAATGAAGATGCCATAAATCTGGATTTGCCTGATCAGGTTTTTATCGTGCCTAGAGGTATGGACAGTCCAAAACAGATAGCTATCAGTCAGAATGTAGATGCTGTTGTACCTTTGATTGGTATTGATCCTCCATTAATAGAAGTAGCTAAAATGAAAGAGGAACTTGAAGCTGAAACTGATATTCCTGTAATTGCAGCTAATGTTCGTGCAGTTAGATTAACTTCTGATAAAATTAAAACCAAAGAGTTCTACAATGAAATAGGAGTACCTACTCCACAATATCAGATATTGGCTAAGGATGATTTTGAAAGCAAATTGAAAATGGAGTTTCCGGTTGTTTTAAAGCAAGGTCAGGGACAGGGCGGAAAAGATATTAAAGTAGCTGAATCTTTAGATGATGTTAAAGAGTATTTTGAAGAATTTGACCATGCTTTATGTGAAAAATTTATTGAAGGTTCTGAAATTTCTATTGAAGTATTGGGGTATAATGGTGAATATGTGCCTTTATCTCCAATTTATAAAGGAGAAACAACTTTGGAGGGAATTCATCCTTTAAATAAGATTAAAACAGCTCCCTGTTTAGTTGAAGGATTGGATAATAATCTTGTTCAGAGGACTGCATATAAAGTAGCTAAGAATTTAGGTTCTGACGGTATTTTTGAAATGGATTTCATGTTTTCAAAAGATGAACAGCAACTGTATGCTATTGAAGTTAACACAAGGCCTAATGGAACCAGATATTTAACAACAGCCACCTGTGGTGTTAATTCTTTATGTGAATTGGTAAATATGGCTGCAGGCAAATTTTCCATTAAGGATATTCAGGATAAATTGGAATATTATTATGCTACAGAAATTCCTATTGGGCGTTACAAAGGTCCGGATTTAAACGAACCTTTAAAATCCTTTAAAAACAATGATTGGGTGGTTCACGGACCTGAAGGATATCAAAGAATTACAATCAGGGCAGATTCAAAAGAGCAATTAGACAGATATGTTGAAGATTTGATTTAATAATAACTTAAACACTATTAAATTAATTTTATATAACATTAGAAATAAAATTAATATGATACATAATTTATGTGTGGTAAAATGAATAATGGGGATATGTTAATTCTTTTTTTAATAACATTATTTGGTGCAATAATTTGTACATATTGCATTAGAAGAATCTTACTTAATGCAAGAATAGCAGATAATCCGATTGTCAGTGAACACAGACATAAAAGCGGCACTCCAACAATGGGTGGTATTGCATTTTTATTTGTAATTTTGTTGATTATTGCTATTTATTATAATAATACTCCAATTTTAATCATGTCTTATATTATGCTTGCAGGGGGAATTGTAGGTTTATTGGATGATTTAATTGGTCTTAAAGTTAAAGAAATTCAGAAAGTTGTTGTAAACTGTTGTGATGAAGTAATTACTTTGGGCAGACTTGATGTTGAGCCTAATGAAGAAGTTAGGGTAGCTACTCCAAAAGCTAAAAAAGAAATTGATAAGTTGGTAGAAGAAGGTAAAGTGGAAATTATTGGAGAAGTTCCAATCAAAACTGAACCTGGAGAACTTGAAAAAATCGTTTTTCAAATTCTTTTAGGTGTATTATTAGGTTTAACTGGTGTTATAACTACTATCGGCGGATTTAATTTAGGAATTTTAGCATTTCCAGTAGTTATAATTGCTATTTTAGGTTGTATTAATTGTGTGAACTTAATTGATGGGATGGATGGTTTGGCTGCAGGAATTGTAGGTATTGCTTCCTTTGCATGCTGCTGTTACTTATATTTATGCGGAAATATGGGGGGTATGCCTGTATTCATAATTTTAACAGGATTATGTTTAGGATTTTTAGTATTCAATAAGTATCCTGCATCAATATTTATGGGGGATACTGGATCATTTGTATTAGGTACAGGTTATGCTGCTGCAGTTCTTATATCTGATATTCCCTATTTTGGAGTTCTTGCATTAGGTGTTCCAATAGCATCTGTTGTTGTTAGTTTGTTACACAGAGCAAATATTATTAAATTGCCTGTTGAACCATTACATCATACATTAAATCATTATGGTATGTCTGAACGTAAGATTGTACTTAGCTATTGGGGTGTTACTGTATGGTTATGTGTAATTGGAATTCTCGCTCAATTATACATATTCTAATTTTTCTTTTTCTTTTTTTGGTGATTTTATATGATTATACAGGATTTAGCTAGTTTTATTGAAGGTAATATTGTTGGAAAAGATAGTTTTTTTGATGATGAGGGATTTACAGGGAAATTTACATTTTTAAATGATGCTGTAGAAGGTGACATTGTAATAAGACATAAAATTAATGGTAAAGGGGTAGAAATTGCAGCAGGTAAAAATTTAGCCTGTTTAATTACTCAAACTCCTCAGGATGGGGCATGTGATAAGGCAAAAGAATTGAATTTTCCGTTGATTGTTGTAGATAAGATAGAATTGGCTACTGCTTATGCTCTTAAATGGACTGTTGAAAAGTTTTCTCCAGATTCAAAAAATGTTATTATAACTGGAACCAATGGAAAATCAACAACATCTCATTTAATTTATCATATTTTAAAAAACACTGGAGTACATGTTCTTACAAATACTGACAGCGAATCAGAATTCAACACATTAATTGACCCTATGGTTTCTAAACTAATTTCTGATGAAGTTAAAAATAATGGAAAACTGGACTATCTGGTTATTGAGGTTTCAGAAGTTCAGGGCTGGCTTGGAAACTTAATGAAACATCATGCATATCTGATGGCCAGTGCAGTTAAACCAAGTGTTGGAGTTATAACTAATATAGCTATGGATCATATAGGTCTTGTAAATTCCATTGATGAAGTTTTTGATGAAATAAATCAGGTTCCCAATGCTATTGGAGATGGGGTAACAGTATTGAATTATGATGATGATTTGGTGATGAAATTAACCCCAAAACATCCTTTTTTATGTTCTATGAATAATATGGACTCAAAAAATCCTAATGTTTATTATGATAATGGAATTTTTTATGAAGGTAAACGGATTTTGGAAAACAAAGATTTGCCTTTTACTTCCCATCACTTTATTCAAAATATTTTATCAGCAGTTGCAGCATGCATATCTTTAAATATGGATATAGAAGATATTGTTGAAGGTGTAAAATCTTACCGCCCATTAAACAGAAGGTTTTCAAAACTTCATGAAAATCCATTGATTGTAGATGATTTTGCACATAATCCTGACGGTATAAAAGCTACAATTGCTGAGACCCGTAAATTACTTGCTGAAAACCAAACATTATATGTTGTATGTTCAATCAGGGGTTCAAGAGGTGTAGAAATCAACAAATTGAATGTTGAAGCATTGGCTGAATCTATGGATGATAATATAAAATTAGTTCTGTCTTCAAGTAATGATGTTGTTGACCATTTGAATTTTGTTGAAGATGAAGAGCGTGAAATTTTCTTTGAAGTTTTAAATCAGAACAATATTGATTATAATTATTTTGATAATTTATGTGACTGTTTAAAAGACACATACAAGTGTGCTGATGCAAATGATATTATTTTATTAATTGGTGCACAGGGAATGGACCCTGCTGAAGGTCTTTTGGAAAATATTTTAAGGAAATAATTTAAATATTACAAAATTTTAATATAATAAATGTAATTTATTTTTCTATTGCTTATTGATGGAAAAATTTAGAGGATAAAAACATGTTTATAAAGATAAGAAGAGATACATTAATAATTTTATTATTAGCATTCATCTTGATTCTTTGCGGTCGTTTAATAACATATGTTGCTTATGCATCCTCTGATGAAGTTACTGATGGTGTCCCTATTTCTGGAATCATAGTTAAAGGTAATGATGTTGTACCTGTAGATATTATTAGATCTAATGTTATGCAATCTGGTTTAAGAGACGGTAGTGTAATTCATGGAGATATTTTAAAAACTTCTAAAAAAGAAGTTTCACTGCAGGATGCGATACAAACGGCTCAAGAGTTTGCAAAACGGTCAACAGTTCCGGGAACCTCAGTTGCACCTATTTCTGCTGCAGATGTTCAGGTGGATAAAAACACAGGTATTGTTACAGTAACCGTTATTGAAGATTTCTCGTCAGTTGAATTAAAGAATACGACAAATCAGGGTTAATAGAGGGATAGTTTGAAAAAGTGGAATATACCAATAATTTTATTTATAATATTTATGATGTGTATAAATAGTGTAGCTGCTACTTGTAACGTAATGGTTATTACTGATCCTACTGGTAAAGACCCGAATGGAGCTGCTGCAGGAAGTATGTCTTTTGCAGATAATATGTTCCAGTCAACATTTTTAATGTCTAAGGAACATCATTTTGCGGTTCTTTCTGGGGGTACTGGTGGTTCAGACTCAAGATTGGATTCCATTGTAGACGCAGTTGCATCTCTTGAAAACAATGCATCTGCAGCTTCTGCAGCATCAATTGCATCTAAATATAAAGGAGCCCGTCTGGTTGTAGGAGGTCCTGAAATGGGTATTTCAATTGGAGGTTCTTTTGATGCATATGTTGTTACTGTAGACGGTAATGGTTCTATCACTGTAACTCCTTATTCCTCAACTTCTGGTGGAATAGCTACTTTACAGCCTGGACAAAAAGGAGCTATTATTCACTTAAGGAATTCTGAAGGAAACCCATTATATGGTACTGCAGCTACTGTTCGTAAAGAAACTGCAATTAACATTGGAAAAATGATTAGGGATGGATATCCAGCAACTACTATTGTTTCTGAAGCTATGGGTGAAGTAGCTAATGATTCTGGTGAAAAATACGGTGGAGGTGCAGTAAATCTTGTATCCGGTTTATCTACTGGAGACATGTTCACGCCTAAGGATTTAAATGAATCTGGTTATCCGATGAATGAAGTTTATTCAAAATCATGTGATGATTGCGGATGGTCGGTAGGTTATCCATCATCTGAAAATTATGAAGTCTGTCCAGTTTGTAATGGTGAGTTAACAACAATTTATGCATATGAAGCGTTGGGAAATGCGATTACGGTAACTTCCGATTCGGTTAGTGTTTCAGTTTATGGAAGTGAAAAACCAGGACTTGCATCAACGACTAAACAAATTGTAGATGCATCCGTTGCTAAATATGGATATGATGCATCAGCTATTGCAACTTCAATTAACAAAGGTATTAACAATGGTCTTTTAGTTGGAGTTGATCATGTAGAACCGAAAGATATTAATGTTAAAAAAGACTCTAAAGCAGTTGGAGTATATTATACAGCATTAAATGGAGACAAATCATCTCCATCTTGGGATTTACCTGTTGATGCAAATTTACTAAATATTTTAGGCAGTATACAAACTGCAATTGGGGTAATTTTAATATTGCTTGTAGTATTTAGAAGTAGATTATTGAAATCGTTCCAAAATCGGTGAAATTTTTCACCATTAATTATTTTTTTTAAAACAGTGATACTATGGCATTAATCTTAATAAGAGGAGAAAACAATTCAAAACTACTAAATGCAATTGCGGACATGGAAAGACATGGAAATTTAAATTTAGCAACTAAACCAAAAATAATTGATGCAAAATTTGCTGATTCATTAGTTGAAAAGATTCTAAATTCTAAACTCAGAACAAGTTCTAAAGTTGCTACTGCCTTTTTTGTTAAAGAAGATATAACTTTAAGTATTATGCAAATTAAAAAAATTCATCCGCCTGCTCATGTTGTAGTTGTTAGTGATGAATATGATGTGTTCAATCAATTAAAAAATAAGTTAAATAATGCTCCTGATTTTAAAGGATATTATTCTCATAAAGCTAAAAATGGCGGAAAAATAGATTATAAACTAAAAGGAAAAGTAAAACATATTGAAAATAAGAAAATAAATAGCTATTCAAATAAATAGCTACCTTTTTTTAATTTTTACAACATTACCAAGAGTACGTCCCTGTGAAGGGTTACCTGTGTATTTGCTTAAATCCAGTTCTTCTACATTTTCAATTAAAGTAATGTTTAAAGCATTTTCTAATTTTTTAGTTAATCTTATATCAGGAATCATCTTGCCTGATTCAATTCTATTTATAACAGAAACTTTTTCATAGATTTTTTGACCTAATTCTTCTCTTGATAGGTTTTTAGATTCTCTGGCTTTTCTAATTTTAACATTAAAATCTTCAACCAATTCTTCTTTAGGTTCATCTTTAGAATAATTTTGTTTTGTTGTTTTATTTTTCTTAGGTTTGTTTGATTTTCTAAATTTTGGTTTTGGAGGTGCTTTTTGTATTTTTCCAAGTTTAGCACATTCATCACAAACAATCATGACAGATCCTTCAATTTTTGCTTTTTTAGGATTGTCAGATACTTGTCTACCACAAATTTCGCATTCCATATTAATCAGTTTTTCCTAATTCAATTTAATTAAGTATTTATTAGTTAATGTATATAATTAATTTCCCATAAATTTTAAATATTATCATTTAGTAAATAGCATAACAATAAAATTTAAATATGTTAATGTTACTAATGGTTATTAAAGTAACATAGATGTCGAAATTATAAAAATTTTCAATCAATATTATTGGAGATGAGTCCTATGGATAATATTAATGATTTGGAGAATTCTTCAAAAGAACAGTTAGTTGAGAAAGTTGAATCAATGCAAGAAGAAATAGATTCATTAAAAGAAGAAAACTCCAAAGCTAAAAGTAATTTAATGTGGAAAGTTAGGAAATTGGAAAAAGATAAAGTTCTAATTGAAAATGAAAAAATCAGATTAGAAAGAGAAACTAAATCCTTACGTTCCGAAGTAGAAAGATTTAGATCACCTCCTTTAGTTTTAGCTACTATTACTGAAGTTTTAGATGATTACAGAATGACTGTTAAAAGCAGTACTGGACCTAGCTTTTTAGTAAATTATTCAAAATTCTTAGATGAAAAATTATTGGTGCCAGGTTCTAGAGTTGCATTGAACCAACAGACTTTTGGTATTGTAGAAGTTTTACCGTCAGAAAAAGATGCAAATGTTACAGGAATGGAAATTGAAACAAAACCTGACATTACATATGATAAAATCGGTGGACTTGAAGAGCAAATAGTTGAAGTTAAAGAAACTGTTGAACTTCCTTTAAAAGAGCCGGAATTATTTGAAAAAATAGGTATTGATCCGCCTAAAGGAATTTTATTGTACGGACCTCCGGGAACCGGTAAAACTTTACTTGCAAAAGCGGTAGCTAATGAAACAAATGCTACATTTATTAAAATTGTAGCTTCCGAATTCGTTAAAAAATATATAGGTGAAGGAGCCAGACTTGTTCGTGAAGTATTTGAATTAGCTAAAGAAAAAGCACCGGCTATTATTTTCATTGATGAACTTGATGCTGTTGCAGCCAAAAGGCTTAAAAGTTCAACTAGCGGAGACAGAGAGGTTCAAAGAACTTTAATGCAACTTCTTGCTGAACTTGACGGTTTTGAATCCAGGGGAGATATCGGAATTATCGGTGCAACAAACCGTCCGGATATTTTAGACCCTGCATTATTAAGGCCTGGCCGTTTTGACAGATTTATAGAAGTTCCCCTTCCTAATGATGACGGAAGAAAACAAATCCTAAAAATACATACTAAAAACATGGCTTTGGATGAGGAAGCTGACTTGGATTTGCTAAGCAGCTTAACTGACGGTCTTTCCGGTGCTGATTTGAAGGCAGTATGTACTGAAGCAGGTATGTTTGCTATTCGTGAAAAAAGAGACAGAGTCACAGTAACTGATTTCATGGATGCTGTAGAAAAAGTTCTTGACAAGGAACATGATGATGAATTTATAAAAGAAGCAGGCGTAATGTTTGCTTAAATAATCTGTAAGCCAATGATGAACCCTATGAGCTCTGATACGTGATGAATGATGGGCGAGCTGAGGCTTACTTTTTAAATCTTATTTTTTAAAAAACTTTATTTAAAATTAAATTCTAATACATTATTATGTTGTTTAATAGAAATGATAAAATAACTAATGAAAAAACTATTTATCAAACCAAACCGAATATGCTTTTTAGGATGTAAAAAAGCTATTTTTGGAGTTATTTTATTAGTAGTTGTTTTATCTGTTGCATCACCGATTATTGCATTTATTGGTGAAATGCAAGTATATTTAATATCTTATGTTAAATTGTCTTTAACAAGGTATACTGCTATTGCACTTTTTGTAATTATACTTTTTATTATTCTGTATATAATCTGGCAACTTATTAACTGGTATTATATGGAGTATATTTTAACTGACTCAAGAATTATTATTAAATCAGGAGTTTTATACACTAAAAAAAAACTACATGCCTTACGGAACAATTCAGGATGTAAGCACATCTCAAAGTATTGTAGCAAAAATATTGAATGTCGGAACAGTTTCGGTTTATAGTGCTTATGACAACAATCAGATGAAATTAGCCAATATTTCAAATGTTAAGGAAGTTGAAAATATAATATTTTCAAGAATATCCAATCAGAATAATCTAAGAAGCAGACATTATAGAGATGATTTTTCTATAAACAGACAGCAGCCTGAATATTATTCTGATGATGAATACTATGAACCATCTAATGACTACCGCTCAAAAAGAAGACAGTATGAGGATGGCGGTTATTATGGTGAAGATGAATATTATGAGCCTCAGGATTATTACAGAAAAGAACCTGTTAGGGATTATGAATATTATCCTGAAGAATTGAACTTTGAAGAGGAAAAAAGGCATAATTATGAATATGAACCTTACATGAAAGATTCTTTGGAAGACAATATTGAAGGTGCTGTTAACAATAGGGGTAATGGACTTCATGATAATGACTATTATAATGAAAGTACTGATGATTATTCTTATAGTGATGATGATTACTATGGGGAAAATGAAGCTGAACTTTATTATAATGATCAGGACATTCAGGATTCAAAATTTGAAGAAAATGATATAGGTACCCAAACAAAAGACTCTAAAGAAACTATCATCAGAAGACATTTCGACAAATTTAAAAAATAATTTTTTTTTAAAAAATCAGGTGAAGTTAATGGAATTACTATGTATACAATCTCAGGAACATGACAAATTACCTCTTGCAGAACTAAAAGCAGTTATTGAATGTGAGGATATGGAATTGGATATTTCTAAAATAACTGAAGGTTTGATTTTATTAAAGGATATTTCTGATGAAAACTCAGACAAATATTATCAGACACTTGTAAAAAGATTAGGATACACCCATGAAGTGGATGAGGTAATATTTAAATCCTCTATAGATGATTTGGAAAGGGATATTTTAGCTATTGACTGGAGCAGATATATTTCTAAAAACTTTGCTGTAAGAGTAAAAAGATTCAACTCTCCAATTGATACTGTGGCTGCTGAGCGAAAGACAGGATCATTAATTTTATCAAAATGTGACAATATAAAAGTAAAACTGAAAAAACCTGATTCATTAATCAGATTAATTGCTTATGAAAATACTGTTTATATAGCTATTGAAAAATTTAAACTCAATAAAAAACATTTTGAAGAAATAAAACCTCATAAAAGACCGTTTTTCTATCCAGGTTCAATGAGTCCAAAATTGGCAAGGTGTATGGTTAATCTGTCTAGGGTTAATTCCGGAGATTTGGTATTGGATCCTTTCTGTGGAACTGGGGGAATACTTATTGAAGCAGGATTAATTGGATGTAAAGTTGCAGGATCTGATGTTAACTGGAAAATGAAAAATGGAAGTGCAATCAATTTGGATTACTGTGGAATAACTGATTATAGAACATTCAATGTTGATGTACGTGAACTTAAAATGTATGAAAAGGTAGATAGTGTAGTTACAGACCCTCCTTATGGAATATCTACTTCAACTGGAGATATTGAGGGTGATGAGATTTTCAATGAGTTTTTCCATTCAATTTATGATAATATGAAAGATGATGCCTATTTGTGTATGGCTAGTCCTCATTATGTTGATTTAAATCCTATGATTGAGGAAGTTGGATTTGAATTAGTTGAACAATATGGAATCAAAATGCATAGAAGTTTAACAAGGATAATTTCAGTTATTCGTAAGAAAAATGTTTAATTTTTTTTATTTATTTATAAATAAATAGGTAAGTTTATATATTACATAGTAATCGATTTTACTTATTTATATATTATATTTGCTTTTTTTCCAATTTATTTATTTTAAAAGAGATTTTTTACTTTTGCTTTTCATTGTGACTTTTAAAATTTTCATTATGTCTATTTGATTAAATTTTTTATTTTTATGAATCATTAGTTTAACTATTGTTTTTTGATAAATTAAAGATGTTACATTAATATTTTTTTATTTGATTTATTTTTGCAATAATTTTTAATTGAATTTGTTGATATAATTTCCTTGTCTATTAGATGTGCTATGTGTTATATGGTGTTGGTCTAAGTTACATTGTATTGACAATTATGACTATGATGACTGCTTTTCCACATATAGCTAAACATATTTAATGAGCACTTGAGTTTTTTGAGTGTGATGTTGGTTTTGTAGATGTGGTGAATTTGATTACATTATTGTTATCAAATCAGTGTATTTACTCGTCTATATTTTTTTAGCGTACTTC